>JBBRJN010000018.1:0-14298 GCA_038219365.1 Kiritimatiellia bacterium
GCCTGGAACAGGCGCTTGATGCGCTCCGTCCCACGGAAGTGGCGGTGCGGGATATTCAGCAGCGCCTGCTTTAAAGCGGCCGCCTCGCACGGCGGCTGCAACAGGAAGGAGGGCTCTCGCGCGTCGAGGCGCAAGATCAGCCAGTACAAGATTAGCCCTTTGGGGTGTTCGCTGACGGTATGGTGCTCGTCAGGCAGGTTAACGAAAACCTCACCGGGCGCCAAACGATAGGAGCGCCCCTTGACTCCGAAGGTCAGGGTGTTGCGCACGCAGGTGTGGATCTCGATGCAGCCGGAGTGCCAGTGCTCCGGCACATCAGGACGCGGATTGCGGTAGTGGCAGTAGCCGAGCATGGGAACGGCGGGAAGTCCGACTTCCGCGAGGTTCAGCACGCGCCGTTCTGAGGTGTTCATGTAGTCGAACCGCAAATTGGAAATGGAGGAAGGCATGTGCGCAATATTACGAAAGTATTATTATGAACGCAAGAGGAACGCATAAACAGATAAGATGCCAATGGTAGAAAGAGATAAGTCGTCTGGATTTCCGTTATTCCGTATAAACGTACGAGGAGGTTACTATGTTCGAGACCCATGTGCAGACCAAGGCCGCGCTGAAACGGGATTTTAAGCCGCCGATCACGCTGCTGCAGGAGCTGAAGCGCGCCGCGCGACCGGGCGGGAAGACGCTGGTGATCGCCTGGGAGCGTGAGAACGGATACGTGTCGCGCTATGACCTGCCGCTGCCTTCACGGTCGGAGGATTCGGCCGAGGTGCTGTTGCTCGCCGAACGCATCGTCAAGTTTCTGCTCTGGGCGGCCGGCGGCTGGCGGCTGATGCTGTGCGGCCCCCGAAAACTTTGCATGGCGATCAAACAGCAGTATACAAAGAACGGCGCACGCGCGTTCGACGCCGAGTTCATGGCGGGCGTGTACGGTGAGCCGATGGTGGTGGAGCTGCGTCCGCTGGCCGAGATGCCGCAGGCCTACGAGCGTGCGCTGCTGATGGACAACCGCACCAACGGCAACCGGTTAGGGTTTGATCTTGGGGCGAGCGATTTAAAGATCAGCGCGGTCAAGCGCGGCAAGGTGGTTTTCAGCGAGGAGTTCCCCTGGGATCCGCGCAACCAGTCGGACCCCGAGTATCACTATTCGAAACTCAACGAGGCCTTGAAAAAGGCGGCGGCAAAGCTGCCGCGCGTGGATGCGATCGGCGGCAGCACCGCGGGCGTGGTCGTGGACAACCGCATTCAGGTGGCGTCGCTCTTTCGAGCGGTGCCACCCGAGCGCTACGCGGAGGCGCAGAGCATGTTTTTACGCCTCGGCAAGGAGTGGAACGTTCCGGTTGAAGTTGCGAACGACGGCGATGTGACCGCGCTCGCGGGGCTCATGTCGCTGGGAAAGAAGGGAATCCTTGGCGTGGCCATGGGGTCGAGCGAGGCCGGCGGCTTTATCGACCGCATGGGTTGCCTCACGGGGCGGCTTTCCGAGCTGGCTTTCGCGCCAGTCGATCTGCACCCCTCTGCCCCGGCTGACGAATGGTCGGGCGACATCGGCGTTGGCGCGATGTACTTCTCGCAGCAGGCCGTGAACCATTTGGCGCTGAAGAAGGGAATCCGCTTCCCGGCCAAGATGCCGCTGCCCGAGCGTTTGAAGAAAGTGCAGGAACGGATGCTGGACGGCGATGTCACGGCGCTGACGATCTTCCAGAAGATCGGCCTTTATCTCGGCTACACGGTGCCGTGGTATCGGGAATTCTACGGGTTCGACAGCCTGATGATTCTCGGACGCGTGACGTCTGGAACCGGTGGCGTGATGATCCTCGAGACGGCGCGGCTGATCTTGGCGGACCAGTTCCCTGAACTTGCCGAACAGGTTGAGGTTTTCATGCCGGATGAGAAGGCCCGGCGCGTGGGGCAGTCGGTGGCGGCGGCCTCGCTGCCGTTGATTTAACGTAGGGCCGGGCCTCTGTGCCCGACCATCTGGAGAAACAAAATGCGATTGACCAACAAGACGGCGGATCTTTTTGTGCCAGACGGCACGGCAGCGGAGCAGGCGCTGGCTGCCACGACACACCTGGGCGTGGGTGCGCACCAGGATGATTTGGAGTTTATGGCGGTACACGGGATCTTGGCCTGTTTTGGGCAGGCTGGCCAGGCGTTTTGCGGCGTGACCTGCACAGACGGCGCGGGCAGTTCACGGGCGGGCGTTTACGCCGCCTACACGGACGAACAGATGAAGGCGGTGCGGCGGCAGGAGCAGCGCACGGCCGCGATGGTCGGCCGTTACGGAGCGATGCTGCAGCTCGACTTCAGCAGCAAGCAGGTGAAAGCTCAGGACAACGCGCTTCTCGTGGCTGATCTGCATGAGATCTTGAAAGCGACGCGGCCGCAGACGGTCTATACGCATGCGCCCTCGGACAAGCACGACACGCACGTGGGCGTGGTGCGCGCAGTGATCGCGGCGATCCGGCGTTTGCCGCCGGGAGAGCGCCCTTCGCAGGTGTACGGGTGCGAGATCTGGCGGGATTTGGACTGGCTACCGGATGACCGCAAGGTCGTGCTGGACGTCAGCGACCGGGCCAATATCTCCGCCGCACTCTCAGGGGTTTTCGACTCGCAGATATCGGGCGGAAAGCGGTATGATGACGCGGTGATGGGGCGGCGCAAGGCGCACGCGACCTTCTTTGAATCGCATGCGGTGGATGCCGCGACGATGCTGACCTTTGCGATGGATCTGGGACCGTTGGTGAGGGATGACTCGCTATCCATTGCGGCCTATACGGCCGCTCTGATCGACGCGCTCAAAGAGGATGTGGTGAAACGAATCGGTGTATAAGTGGGGGCGGCGGCGCGGAGCGCTCGCCGCGTAGGAGGGCGTCATGGAACGGGCAAAACACAGCGTTGAGCAGGTGAGGCAGGTCGTTAACGGCTTTCAGGCGTGGGGCGATTTCCTCGATGCCCAGCCTTACGGTTCGGGCCATATCAACGACACCTACAAAGTGTCGGCGCGGCTGGCCGGCACGCCGGTCAACTATCTGGTGCAGCGCATTAACCACGCCATTTTTAAGCAGCCGGACCGGGTGATGGCGAACATCCTGCGCGTGACCGAACACCTGCGGGGGAAATTTGCGGCGGCGGGCGACTCCGATGCGACGCGCAAAGCGCTGACCGTGATCCCGGCGCGCGACGGCTTGCCGTATGTCCGCGATGAGGAGGGAAACTGGTGGCGCATGTACCTTTTCATCGAACAGGCGAGAACCTATGACATCATCGAGAGCGAGCGGCAGGCGTTCGAAGCGGCGCGGGCCTTCGCGCGGTTTCAGAATCAGCTGGCTGATCTGCCCGCGCCGCGGCTGCACGAGACGATCCCGGAGTTCCACAACACGCTGTCGCGGCTGAAGGCCTTGGATGCGGCGAGCGGCGCGGATGTTTGCGGACGCAAAGCCGAGGTTGCGGCGGAGATCGCCTTTGTCGAAGAGCGCCGCGAACAGTGCGGCCGGCTGTTGGCGCGTAACGCGTGCGGTGAAATCCCCGAGCGCATCACGCACAACGACACCAAGATCAACAACGTGATGCTGGATGACGCTTCGGGCGCAGGCGTCTGCGTGATTGACCTCGATACGGTGATGCCGGGACTGGCACTTTACGATTTCGGCGACATGGTCCGCTCCGCGACGGCGGCCGCGCCGGAAGACGAGCGCGACCTTGCGAAGGTGGGCAGCCGCATCGGCATGTTCGAGGCGCTGGCACGCGGCTATCTTTCGGAGGCGGCTTTCCTGCTGCCGGGGGAGGTTGAGGAACTGGTCTTTTCAGGCCGGTTGATCACGCTGACGATCGGCATCCGCTTCCTGACTGACTATTTGGCGGGCGACGTCTATTTCCGGACGCACCGGCCGGGGCAGAACCTGGACCGCTGCCGCACGCAACTCCAGATGGTTCGCAGCATGGAGGCGCAGGCTGAGGCCATGGAGGCGATCGTGCGGGGAGTGCGTTCAAAGAAAGCGGTTTGAAAAGGACAAAATGATGAAAAACATGACCGTTGCGGCCGGTGTGGTGTTGGCGCTGCTCTGCGCTAGTTGCGCGGGGCTGATGAGTCAGCCCAAGCGTGCGGCCTCGAAACCTGCGGTGGTGCCGCAACCAGCCCAAATGGAGTGGTTGCCGGGCGCCTTCACGCTTTCGTCGAGGTCGGCTGTGCGCTACGCGAAAGGCGCGGCGGGCGCTAAAGAGGCCGCCGAATGCTTGGCCGGGTCTCTTCGCCCAGTAACGGGCTATGCGCTACCGGTCAAGCAGGCGGGCGGGTGGCTCGCCGGAACGGCTGATGACATCATCTTTGCGGCGCCTCAAGCAAGCAACGCGATCAAGCCCGAAGGCTACACGCTGTGTGCCGATCCGAAAGGCGTGAGGATTGCCTCCGCTGATCCGGCTGGCTACTTTTATGGCGCGCAGACGTTGCGGCAGCTCTTGCCGAGCGAGGCGTTCGGGGGCGAACGAGGGACGAATCTTGTGTGGCAGATTCCCGGCGTGGAGATCGAAGACGCTCCGCGGTTCGCGTGGCGCGGGGTCATGCTGGACGAGTGCCGTCATTTCTTCGGCAAGGCGACTGTGCTCAAGCTGCTCGACCAGATGGCGCTGCACAAGCTCAACACTTTCCACTGGCACCTGACCGACGATCAAGGTTGGCGCATCGCGAGCGAAAAATATCCGCGGCTGATGGAGGTGTCGTCTAAGCGTGCGGGCTCAGTCACGCCGTGGGACCGCGCGTCGCAGGACGGCAAGCCGTACGGGCCGTTCTTCTACACGCAGCAAGAGATCCGCGACATCGTGGCCTACGCAAAGGCGCGCCATATCCGGGTGGTGCCTGAGATCGAGATGCCGGGCCACGCGCGTGCTGCGCTGGCCGCGTTTCCTGAGCTCTCCTGCCGCGGTCAGCCGCTGGAGCCGCGCGTCATGTGGAGCATCGAAGAGGAGGTCTTTTGCGCGGGCAACGACCAGACGCTGCGCTTTTTAGAAGGCGTGTTGGATGAAGTGTGCGAACTGTTCGACAGCCCGTTTATCCACGTCGGCGGCGACGAGTGTCCCAAGGCGCGCTGGGAAAAGTGTCCCAAGTGCCAGGCGCGCATGAAACAGCTCGGACTCAAGGATGAGCATGAACTGCAGAGTTGGTTCGTTCAGCATTTCGACCAATACCTCGCCCAGAAGGGGCGGAGACTGATCGGCTGGGACGAGATCCTCGAAGGCGGACTCGCGCCGGGTGCGGTGGTGATGTCGTGGCGAGGCATGAAGGGCGGACAGGACGCCGTGGCCCTGGGTCACGACGTGGTGATGACACCGACGGACTTTTGTTACTTTGACTACCGGCAGTTTACGGGCAACGACGGCTACGAATACATCGGGGGGCTGTTGTCGCTCAAGAAGGTTTACGCGTTCGACCCGTGCGGCGGCATCCCCGCTTACCGGGAGCAGCGCGTGCTGGGAGGGCAGGCCAATCTCTGGTCTGAGTACGTCTGGGGGCAGAAGGATTTGGAGTGGAAGCTCTACCCGCGCGTGTGCGCTATGGCCGAGGCCGTCTGGTCACAGCCCGCGAGAAAGGACTTCTCCGCGTTCTCGGAACGCTTGAAGATCCATCGCGACCGGCTGATCCGGTTGGGCATCAACGCCGCGCCGGTGCAGCCGCCCTTTGCGGCTCAGTGGAAGACCGGCGAGATGTCCAATGCCTGGGGCACAAACGCGTGGGACATCGGCAACTGGCTGGACAAGGCCGGCACCTATTCGGTTAAATTCACCTACACGAAGGGGGCCCACCGCTTCGACATGCGCAAGCTGCGGATTCTCGCGGACGGCGCGACGGTGGCATCCGAGGACAAAGCGAATTATACGGGAGGCATCAACGCAGTGGCGGCGTATACGCTGCGCCTGCCTGCGCCGCGCGATCCGGACAAGAAATACCTGTTGCAGGCGGAGGTGCGCGGCGACGGCGGAGGGGACTCCAATGGCCGTATCGACATCGAGTACACGGGCAAGTGAAGGGAACATGCTATGAAAACCATGATGGTGCTGATCACTCTGGCCCTGCCGGTGCTGGCCAAAGACGCGAGTGCCGGCAATGACGATAAGGGCCTCGAGAAAGTCCTTCTCTTCAACGGGCTGACGCCCGAGGAGAAGGCGAATGCCTGGACGCTGCTCTTCGACGGCAAATCCCTTAACGGGTGGCGACCTTATGGAAAACCCGCCGGCACGCCGATCGCCGAAGGCTGGAAGGTCGAAGGGGGCTTGCTGCACAAGCTTCCCGGCGTCAAGGGCGGCGATATCATTTCCGAGAAACAGTACACCGACTTCGAACTGGCGTGGGAGTGGCGTCTGGCCAAAGACGCCAATAATGGTGTGAAGTATATGGTCACCGAGGCGCGCCCCGGCGCCCCCGGCTATGAATACCAGATGATCGACGACCTGTCCGACAAGTGGAACAAGCTCCACGCCAAAGCCCTGACGGCCTCATTCTACGAGGTGTTGCCGCCGGCGGCCGACAAGCCGCTCAAGCCGGCGGGCGAGTGGAACCGTTCGCGCATCCGCGTGGAGGGCACCTCCGTCGAGCATTGGCTCAACGGCAATAAGGTGCTCGCATACGAACTCGGCAGCGTGGCGGTCAAAGCGGGGGTGGCGGAGAGCAAGTTTAAGAAGTATCCCGACTTCGGCACCAAGCTCACCGGCCACATCATGCTTACCGACCACACCGACGAGGCTTGGTACCGTGCCGTCAAAATCCGTGAACTTCCTGCGAAGTGATAGGGACTACACCCCATAGGCCGCGTCCGCGCCTGCCGTGTATCCTTTCGCATGCGATAATCGGCGGAAAAATCCGGTGACGCCGAAACGGATGAATACGACTGAGAAAGGAAACCATGAACGGACAACTACCCTCCTGCAAGCCGCACAACAACCCTATGCCGACGGACATCGTGGGGTTCGATTGTCTGACGGCTCTGGCCCTCGACATGCTCTGGTCATGGAGCCATGCCACCGACGACGTGTGGAGGCAGCTTGATCCGGTCCTGTGGGAGCTGACGCACCACCCGTGGGATGTCCTGCAGACGGTCTCCCGCGAGAAGGTTCAGAGCGTGCTGGCCGATCCGGTCTTCCGTAAAAAGATCAACGCGCTCCTGTTGTCTAAGAGGCAGGCAGAAACGGCCCCGGCTTGGTTCCAGCAGAATTACCCGAAATCACCTTTGACCTGCGTCGCGTATTTCAGCATGGAATTCATGTTGAGCGAGGCGCTCCCGATCTATTCGGGGGGCTTGGGTAATGTGGCAGGCGATCAGCTCAAGGCCGCCAGCGATCTGGGAGTGCCTGTGGTGGGTGTGGGACTGCTCTACCAACAAGGCTATTTCCGTCAGGTTATCGACAGGAACGGCGCGCAACAAGCCCTTTACCCGTATAACGATCCCGGGCAACTGCCGATCACGCCTTTGCGGCAAAAGAACGGAGAGTGGTTGCGTCTGGAGATCGCTTTGCCCACCTACTCAATCTGGCTGCGCACCTGGCAAGTTCAGGTCGGCAGGGTGAAGCTGTACTTGCTGGACAGCAATGACGCGGCGAATTATCCTGCGGATCGCGGGATCACCAGTGAACTTTACGGAGGCGGGCCCGAACTGCGGCTGAAGCAGGAGCTGGTGCTGGGGATCGGCGGGTGGAGATTGCTGCGCGCGCTCGGCCTCAATCCGGAAGTCTGCCATCTCAATGAAGGGCATGCGGCCTTCGCCGTGTTGGAGCGCGCCCGGAATTATATGAAAGAAACCGGCCAGCCCTTTGACGTGGCGCTCGCCGTCACACGTGCGGGCAACCTCTTCACCACCCACACGGCCGTGAATGCCGGCTTTGACCGTTTTGACCCGGCGCTGATCGAACAGTATCTCGCGCGGTATGCCGAGAAACGGCTCGGTTTGTCGCTCCACGACCTTCTTGCGTTGGGCCGCAAGAATCCCGATGACGCGTCGGAAAAATTCAATATGGCCTATCTGGCGATCCGCGGGAGCGGGGCCGTGAACGGCGTGAGCCGTTTACACGGGGAGGTCAGCCGTCACCTCTTCGAACCGCTCTTTCCGCAGTGGCCCTTTGACGAGGTTCCCGTCACGCATGTGACGAATGGCGTTCACATGCCGACCTGGGATTCGGTGGCGGCCGATGACCTGTGGACGAAAGCCTGCGGAAAAGATCGCTGGCTGGGGACAACGGCAACCTTGGCGCAAGATATCCGCAGTGTTCCCGACGCCAGCCTTTGGCAGTTTCGCCTCGAAGCCAGCAAATCCTTTGTCGAGTATGTCCGCGTCCGGCTTTCCCAGCAGCTGGCGACCTCGGGCGCTTCGGCCGAAGAGGTGGAGGGGGCCAAGCGGGTGTTCGACCCCACCGTGCTGACGCTGGGGTTTGCGCGGCGTTTTGCCTCCTATAAAAGGCCCAACATGCTGCTGCATGATCCAGAGCGGCTTTTGCGCCTGCTGACCCATCCTCAGCGCCCCGTGCAACTCGTCATAGCGGGCAAAGCCCACCCGGCAGATCTAGTGGGGCAGGCCCTGATTCAGGAGTGGACCAGTTTCCTTCGGCGGCCCGAGGCCAGCCGTCATGTGATCTTCCTCAGCGACTACAACATGCTCTTGAGTGAGAACCTGGTGCAGGGGGTCGATGTCTGGGTCAACACGCCCCGGCGGCCGTGGGAAGCGTGCGGAACGAGCGGCATGAAGGTGCTCGTCAACGGGGGACTCAACCTCTCGGAACTGGACGGCTGGTGGGCCGAGGCCTACACGCCGGAAGTGGGGTGGGCGTTAGGGGATGGCCAAGAGCATGGCGACGACCCCGCATGGGATGCGGTTGAAGCGAATGCGCTCTATGACCTGCTCGAACAAGAGGTTATCCCGGAGTTCTATGCCCGCGCCGAAAGTGGTATTCCAACCGCATGGGTTTCGCGGATGCGTGAAAGCATGGCGCAGCTGACCTTGCGTTTTTCCGCTAGCCGCGCGGTGAGCGAGTACACCGAGAAGCACTATCTTCCGGCCGCCGCAGCTTACCATGCCCGAAAAGCAGACGAGAGCGCGATCGGCAGGCGCATGGCCGATTGGGACCATATCTTGGCGAGTAAATGGGACGAGCTCGCTTTTGGCGAAAGGAGGCTTGAAACGCAGGGCGATCAGCATGTGTTTGAAGTTTGGGTCCGCCTGAACGACATTGACCCCTCGACCGTGCGAGTTGAGCTTTACGCCGACGGCGTGATGGACAACGGCCCTGTGCGGCAGGAAATGAAGCGCGTCCACCCGCTGGCGGATGCGCGGGGCGGCTATGTCTACACGGCTGCCGTTTCTGCATTTCGGCCGCCGTCGGACTATACGGCGCGCGTGATACCGAATTGCGAAGGTGTCGCGATACCGCTTGAAGACGCCCGGATCCTGTGGCAGCGTTGAACCGGCCGAACGAATCGCAAAGAGCAAAGTGAGGACGGAATGCTGACAACGGAACAACTGCCGGGACCCGCCCAGTCAGCGCCGGCTCCCCCGTCCGCAGGCGCTGAGGCCACTCTGCCTGCGAATCGTTTGATCCGGGAGAAAAGCCCTTACCTGCTCCAGCACGCCCACAACCCGGTGGACTGGTATCCGTGGGGTGAGGAGGCGTTTGCGAAAGCACGCGAAGAGAAGAGGCCGATCTTTCTTTCGATCGGCTATTCAACCTGCCACTGGTGCCATGTGATGGCGCACGAGTCTTTCGAGAATCGCGTGATCGCAGAGGCGCTCAACGCCCATTTCGTCTGCGTCAAAGTGGATCGCGAGGAACGTCCCGATGTGGATCAGGTTTACATGTCGTTTGTGCAGGCGACCACGGGCGGCGGCGGGTGGCCGATGAGCGTCTGGCTCACGCCTGAACTGAAGCCTTTCTTCGGCGGCACGTATTATCCGCCACAACAGCTTTCGGACCTGTCAGAAAGGATTGCCGACGCCTGGAAAAGCGATCAAGCCCAGCTGGTCGCTCAGTCGGAGCACGCCGTTGATGTGCTGCGGAAGGTGTCGCGGTCGAACTCCACGTCAAAGGATCGGCTGAGCCACGCTCTCCGGGAAAAGGCCTTTCTGCAACTCGCCTCCGCATTCGATGACAAATGGGGCGGCTTCAGCCTGGCTCCAAAATTTCCGCGTCCTGCCATCTTCAATTCCCTCTTTCACTTCTTCGCCGACGAGCCCGAGGGCAAGGCGAACCAGAGGGCGCTGGAGATGACGCTGTTCACGTTGCGCCAGATGGCTGCGGGCGGCATTCACGATGCCCTCGGCGGCGGCTTTCATCGCTACTCCGTGGATCCGTTCTGGCATGTGCCCCATTTTGAGAAGATGCTCTATGATCAGGCGCAACTCGCCTCCGCCTTCCTCACGGCATACCAAATCACCCGCGAACCGCTTTTTGAGAAGACCGCGCGTGACATTCTTGACTATGTCAGGCGCGACATGACTGACCCGGCTGGCGGCTTCTACTCTGCCGAGGACGCCGACAGCCAAGTTGCCGAGGGCGCGCCTGAGCGCTCCGAGGGCGCGTTCTACGTCTGGACCGCGGCCGAGATCGAGCGCGTGCTGGGTCCGGAGCAGGCGAAGCTATTTGACGACCGCTTCGGCGTTGAGGCCAGCGGCAATGTGCCCTCCGGCAGCGATCACCAAGGCGAGTTCAAAGGCCGGAACATCCTTATTCAGCGCCACGGCATGGCGGAGATGGCGAAGACATTCGGACTGACAGAGGATCAGGTTGAAGAGCGGCTCGCCGCGAGCAGGCAACGCTTGTTTGAGGCACGCGTAAAAAGGCCGCGCCCGCAGCGGGACGACAAGATCCTGACCGCGTGGAACGGCCTCATGATTTCGGCCTTTAGCCGCGCGGCAACAGTGCTGGATGATTCCGGCTACCGGGCTGCAGCGGCGAGCGCGGCCGCGTTTGTTCGGGCGCACCTCTACCGCGAGAGCGACCGGACGTTGCTGCGCAGCTATCGCGACGGTGCGAGTGCCGTTGAGGGTTTTGCCGATGATTACGCGTTTTTAATCCAAGGGCTGCTGGATCTTTATGAAGCCACGTTTGACCCGCGCTGGATCGAGTGGGCGATGGCGCTGCAGACGCGGCAGGATGATTTGTTCTGGGACGATGCGGCCGGTGGCTATTTCGGTACGACCGGGAAGGATGCCGCGATTCTGCTGCGTTCGAAAATGGACTACGACGGTGCCGAGCCGTCGCCGAATTCAGTGGCCGCGCTAAACCTGATGCGGCTGGCGCACCTGCTTGACCACGCCGCTTGGCGCGAGCGTGCCGAGAAAACGCTACGTGCCTTCAGCCCGCAACTCGAACAAGCTCCGTCGGCGATGCCGCAGATGCTTGTCGCGCTGTCTTGGTGGCTCGCACCGCCGGTGCAGATCATCATCGCCGGTAACCCGGACGCCCCTGAAACGCACGCGCTGCTGCGCGAGGTCAACCGGCGTTTCATCCCCAATAAAATCGTCATACTCGCCGACGGCGGCCGAGGCCAGGCGTTCTTTGCCAGCGCTGTTGATTGGATCAAAGAGGTGGCCCCGATAGGTGGACGCTCGGCAGCCTATGTTTGCGAGAACTTTGTTTGCCAACGGCCCACGGCCGAGCCCGCCGCCTTGGCGCAGTTGCTTTCCGGGAGAACGCCCACCTTGCGCGCGGTGCCGCGGTGGTTCCATGTCCAGCGTTGAAACCGCATGTCCCACGCCATGCAGGAAGTTCTGGACGGCCGGGCGCGGCCACACACGCCGTGAAAACCGCCAGAAGCCTCCTGCAAGACGCGTACCCGAAGATTGACAAACGCACATGCAAGGCGCATATTTACTACCGTTAAGCGGAGTACGCATGGAAAAAGCCTCTCAGTTACCAAATTACGGCGTTGTTGTCTCGGTGCGAGGCAGCGTCGTGGACGTGCGGTTCGATGAGCATTTGCCGCCTATTTACTCGGTGTTGCACACGGGA
Organism: Kiritimatiellia bacterium; assembly: GCA_038219365.1. Classification (GTDB taxonomy): domain Bacteria; phylum Verrucomicrobiota; class Kiritimatiellia; order RFP12; family UBA1067; genus JAHFSX01. Next base: position 11,989 of record JBBRJN010000018.1, read on the forward strand.
GATAAAGGGCAGATCGTCATCGAAGTTCTGGCGCAGCGTGATGCCCATCATGTGCGTGGGATTGCCTTAACCCCCACGCAAGGTCTCGCGCGTGGCATGGCGGTTAAGGATACCGGCGGACCGCTCAAAGCGCCAGTTGGCAAAGGGCTGCTCTCTCGAATGTTCGACGTGTTCGGCAACGTCATTGATCGTCAAGCGGAATTGACCGATGTGCAATGGCGGTCTGTGCATCGTGCGCCGCCGCCGCTTGCACGTCGCTCAACCAAGTCAGAAATCTTCGAAACGGGCATCAAGGTCATCGATGTGCTGGTGCCGCTTGAGCGCGGTGGCAAGGCGGGCCTGTTCGGCGGAGCGGGCGTGGGCAAGACCGTGTTGCTCACAGAGATGATTCACAACATGGTCAAGAATCAGAAAGGCGTGAGCCTTTTCTGTGGCATTGGTGAGCGCTGCCGCGAAGGCGAAGAGCTGTACCGTGACATGAAGGACGCCGGCGTGCTGCAGAACATGGTGATGGTGTTCGGACAAATGAACGAGCCCCCGGGCGCCCGCTTTCGAGTGGGCCATGCGGCTCTGACGATGGCTGAGTATTTCCGCGACGACGAACATCGCGATGTGCTGTTGTTGATCGACAATATTTTCCGCTTTATCCAGGCCGGCATGGAGGTGTCCGGACTGATGGGTCAGATGCCGTCGCGCCTGGGCTATCAACCCACAATGGGAACCGAACTGTCGGGCTTGGAGGAGCGCATCGCCAACACGGATACTGGTGCTATCACCTCCATTCAGGCGGTGTATGTTCCGGCGGACGATTTTACTGATCCGGCGGCCGTGCATACGTTCTCGCATCTTTCTGCGTCCATTGTGCTCTCGCGCAAGCGGGCGAGCCAAGGCCTTTTCCCGGCCATCGATCCGCTTCAATCCAGCTCCAAGATGGCTACGCCGGGGATCGTTGGTGAACGGCACTATCTGTTGGCGCAGGACATCCGGCGGACACTCGCGCAATATGCAGAGCTCAAGGACATCATTGCCATGCTCGGCCTTGAGCAGCTTTCCTCCGAGGACCGCAATGTGGTCGCCCGCGCCCGTCGGTTGGAACGCTTCCTGACCCAGCCTTTTTTCACGACCGAGCAGTTTACCGGGCACACAGGAAAGCTCGTCAGCCTCAAGGATGCGCTGGATGGCTGCGAGCGAATTTTAAACGATGAATTTAAAGACTATCCGGAGAGTGCGCTCTACATGATCGGGTCGATTGACGACGTGAAGAAAGAGTCGAAAAACAAACCGGAGGGCGAACATGCCGCCGACACGCATGCATCTTAAGGTTCTCCTTCCCTTCCAAGTCTTCGCCGATGAAACCGGCGTAGTGCGCATCGTCGCGGAGAGCAGCACGGGCTCGTTCGGACTTTTGCCACATCGGCTCGATTGCGTCGCGGAGCTCGCGCCCGGGATTCTGATCTACGAAACCGAAGCCGCGGGCGAGGTCTTCGTGGCCGTGGATGAAGGGGTGCTGGTCAAGACCGGACAGGACGTGCTCGTTTCCGTGCGTCGGGCGATCGCAGGTACAGACCTGAAGCAGTTGCGTGATGCCGTGGAAAAGGATTTTTTGATTCTAGACGAACGAGAGAAGGACGTTCGCTCGATCATGGCAAAGATGGAGAGCGGTTTCATCCGACGCTTAGTGGAGTTTCATCATGAGTGACAACGAAGAAATCAAACGCGCAAAAAATCAGACGGCGTTAACGCGGGAGATCGGTGCGAAAGCCGCACGCAAACTCAAGGCGCAGCAACACACGACGCACGGCGTTTGGTTTGGCTTGGGCATGATGGGGCTGATCGGCTGGTCGGTGGTCGTTCCGACGCTGCTAGGTGCGGCACTGGGTCTTTGGCTGGACAAACACCATCCGGGCCGACATGCCTGGACGCTTTCGCTGCTGGTGTCCGGCTTGATCGTAGGCTGCGTGAATGCGTGGCATTGGGTCGCCAAGGAAGACAAAGCCATGCGGGATGAGCAGGAGGATGACAATGACGATGCATGAAGCGCTAACCCTGTTTTTGGCGGGCCTGGCGGGAGGGGGACTCGGCGCGCTGTTCTTCGGCGGCCTTTGGTGGACGGTTCGCAAGGGCCTTTCGTCCGAACGGACGGCGCTGTGGTTCCTCAGCAGCCTGCTGCTGCGGATGACGCTGACCCTCGCTGGATTCTACGTTGTCTCCGGCGGTCAGTGGGAACGGCTGTTGGCGTGCCTTTTTGGATTTATGATAGCACGCTTGGTCGTAACGTGGATGACCCGGTCTTCATGGACCAATAACACC
>JBBRJN010000019.1:0-14261 GCA_038219365.1 Kiritimatiellia bacterium
CGGGGACGTATACGGTCTCGCACACCCCCGCCGGGAGGGGACGGCCATCCTCTCCCGGCGCTTTTCCAACTTCCGTTGGAAAAATCACCGCCAACTTACCACAAACGGAACAGACAAGGGACGTTTCCCCGAAACGTCCGCCGGGGATTGGCTGTTTGGCCTTGACCTGCGGACGGCTCGGGGAGCCGTCCCTACCGGACGCGGCCACAACACGCCGGGATATCCACAGGGGATGTGTGATCGGGGGGTGCGCTTAGAATTTCATGTCTTTGTAGAGGTAGCACTCGATCTTCGACTTGGCTTTTAGCTCTGCAAAGTATTTCTGGACGCCGGCGTTGTATTTGGCCCGCAGGATACTTTCGCTGATTCGCTTGCGGTCGATGGGAATCCGTTTAAGCAGAATGTGTGATGCTCGCACGGTTTCCGGTATTGCGGGCGTGGAGGCTGTCGCCGCTTTGGCGGGCGTATGGGAGGCGACTTTGACAATGTGATAGCCGAACTTCGTCTCGATGACAGGCCCGATGGCACCGATCTCTTGAGCGAAGGCGGCGGTCTCAAATGCGGCATCCATTTTGCCGCGTACGAACTCGCCGAGATCGCCTCCCTTCTGTGCGCTCGGACACTCCGAAGTCGCGCGGGCGACATCCTCGAAATCCGCGCCGCTTAGCAGTTGTTTGCGAACGCCTTCGAGTGTGGCGCGTTTATTCACGTTGGTCGCATCGAGCGTGGCGATGGCGTCTGAGATTTCATTAGCCTCGACTTTGAGCGTGCTGCGTACGGTGATTTTGAGCAGCTTGTCGATGACCAGTCCGTCTTCGAACTCGTGTCTCATCGAAGCCTCGCCCATCGGGCCTTTGAGGAAAAAGTCGTTTGTGGTCCAGTTCCGTGCCTTGAGAGACTGAGCAAGCGCCTTGAGTCCGTCCTGGCGGTCTGACTCGTTGAGCTTGATGTTTTGTCGGGCGGCTTCATCCATCATGACGGTCTTGAAAACAAAGGCGTTGATGGAGCGGCGCCGAAAATACTCTTTGGCCTCGTCCAGACGGTTGGAGGGAATGATGAGGTGGTTGCTCGCCACGTCGTCCTTGAGGTACCCCATGGCCCGTCTCTCCATGTCGGCCCAGATGAGCGGTGTCCCGCTGACCATGGCGACAACATGATCAGCCGGCGGGTCGCTGGGCTTCTGGGCCGCTGGCTTGACGACGTCGGGCGAATTTTTGCCGCACCCGCAGAGACCGAGTGCTAAGCCTGAAACGAGGATAACGGATAAGCGCAGCATCATTCGCATGGAAAATCTCCAGAGAGGGTTCAATGGTTACAAAAACGTATGATGATACGTGATTGGTCTTCGGTTTTCGAGCGTGAAATTTCCCGCTAGGAGCAGGGACCGGCCTCGGTACTGCGGCAACCTATGCGGTGAACGAGAAGAGCGCCTCAGAGTACATCTTGGGCGTGATGCCCGCCTGCCGCAGCACGTTCACATGCGGCCAGAACTCGCCGGCTTGGGCAAGGTCGTGCGTATCGGAGGCGAGCGCGATTTTGACATCCTTCTCGGCGCATAAGCGGATGAAGTTCGGGTCGGGCTGGTTGGTGTGGAAATTGACCTCTACTGCCACGCCGCTGTCGGCCAACAAGTCTGCGACCACGGGATAGAGGTGGACGGGCAGAGCCAGCTTGTTGCGGGCGAAGAAGCGGAAGGGGTGGGCCAGCACGTCGATGTCGTGGTCAACGAGGCGCTCCACATCACGGATGAAAAGCTTTTCGGCTTCTATCTGGTCGGTGGTACCCGGCACAAACCCCTGAATAAAATGAATGGCTCCGATTAAGATGTCCCAGTCGAACTCCTCATCTTCGGGCGCCAGCAGCAACTTCCCGTTGTCGTAAAGATCCAGCTCCAGGCCGATCTTGACAAAGGGCGAGCGGAGCTTCTGGGCGAACTGCTGATAGGCCACCATGCGGTGGCGTCCGGTGCTTGCCCACACGTCTTCGACGAGTTTGGGATCGCTTTGCCACATGAAGCCCATGGCGCGTGCCCTCTCGAAATAGAGCTGGAAAGCATGCTCGGTGATGCATAGCGAGGTGACTCCCAGCGCCTGTGAAAGGGCGATGCAGGCCGCGGTATCGACCGTGGTGCCACAGTACGCGTGTTCGGTATGGCAGTGCACGTCAATGATGTTGGGCACCTGCATGGTGAGGCCGAGCTCCTCGACCTCCACGCGGTTGCCGGTGATCCGGATCAGGCTGAAGCGGAAGGGCTGCTCACACAATGCCGAGACGGTGTGATAGAGAACACCCTCATGCGCGCGGGCTTTTTGTCCCTTGTGATAATGGCCGCTGAGGGAAAGGATGACCCCGGCCTTCTGGAAGGAGTCGATGATCTCGGCCGCGTTCGTGGGCCGGTAGGGATAGTGCGAGTCGATCGCGGGATAGATGGGCGGGTGTTGCAGCGCGACGAGCGGCAAGCCGGGGTGCGCTTCAGCAATCGCCTTGGTCAGCGCGATATCTTCCTCCGAGCGGGTGCATTCGTGCGTCTCGGTGTACGCGTCGTTGAAAACAATGAAGCCGTATCCGCCGAATTCGTGCAGGCCGGGTTTCGTGCCAAAGAAGGTGTTGAAGGCCTCCGGTGAACAGTCGTGATTGCCGGGCACAGTAAGGACAGGAATGCCGCTGCGCGTGAGTTCGCCGTGCAGGGTGACCAGATCCAGTTCGGCGTTGCTGTCCGCTCCGTTCTCAACCAGATCGCCGAGCAAGAGGGTGAGGTCGGGTTTGATGCCCATGTGGTGTAGGCGCGTGAAAACTTTTTTGAGCAGCGTCTGCGCCAGTTCTCCGCGCAGTTGGGGAAGCTGTGCGGTCTGGCGTGCCAGGCCTGTATAATGCAAATCTGCAATGGCCAATAAAGTGATGGACGGTTCGCTCATGCCGCGGGGTAACTTTCAAGCAAAGGTTCGTGTCGTAAAAAAAGGGGTTTCAAAAAAGCGGCCCTAGGGTAAAAGATGTTGCGCATCGGGTCAACAGCAAACACACGTAAATCGTGTGGCGCGACACTGTGCTGTTCCAGCAATTCTAATTTTGGCTAAGAAGCGCCTTACGGCGCCACTACGAACAGGAGAACGCCAGACGCTTCCGTTTGTAGCGCCTTATGGCGCCACTACGAACAGGAGAACGCCAGGCGCTTCCGTTTGTAGCAAACGTGAGGGCCTTCCCGCTGTGCCAAATTTAGAATTGCTAGTGCTGTTCACCGGGCATTGCGACGTGACACACGTTCTGATAATCTAGGCGTCAATGTCCAGCTCCAAAAGACATCACGGCTCAACGCACAGGCGCGGCACAGGTATACGTGAGCGTCTTCCTGCGATTTTTGCCGGTTTGTGTCTGCCGGTGCTGGTCTGGTGGTCTGGGTGCTTGATCGAGCACGTCCGTCCGCCCAAGGGCATGGCGCCTGTGGTGATGGCCATGGAAGTGACCGGTTACTGCAACTGTGGCCAATGCTGCAGTTGGGAGCGGAACTGGTTTGGGTTAGGCTCCGCCGTGGTCAGCAGCGGCCCGAACAAAGGACGGCCCAAAAAGGTCGGCTATACCGCCACAGGCACGTTGGCGCAGGTCGGCACGATCGCGGCGGACACGACCGTGTTGCCTTTTGGAACGATCGTGTATGTGCCGGGTTACGGGTATGGGCGCGTGGAGGACCGGGGCGGCGCGATTAAGGGGCTGCGTTTGGATCTCTGGTATCCGTCGCATGGCGAGGCCAAAGCGTGGGGCCGCAAAAAGATGAACGTGAACGTGTGGCGGCCTTGAGGCTGTGTGATTTGAAACGTGAAACTGTGAAAATCGTGGAGTCGCGGTGCGAGGAATAGATCATGAGTGATGAGAGCAAAACGGTGGAGTCGGATACCAGTCGGCATTTTCTGAAGCAATGGATTGCTGATGATGTCGCTGCGGGGAAAACAGGCGGGCAGGTTGTGACGCGGTTTCCGCCGGAGCCTAACGGGTACATCCACATTGGCCACGCCAAGGCCATTTGTATCGACTTCGGAATGGCACGGGAGTTCGGTGGCCAGTGCAATCTGCGCATGGACGACACCAACCCGTCGAAGGAGTCGGACGAATACGCCGAGAGCATCAAGCAGGACATCCGGTGGCTTGGCTTCGATTGGGGTGACGGTTTCTACAGCGCGGCGGACCTGTTCGACAAAATGTATGAAATCGCTGAAAAGTTGATCATTAGCGGCCAGGCGTATGTGTGCGACCTCACGCAGGACCAGTGGAAAGAGTATCGCGGAGTCCCGACCCTGCCGGGCAAGGAGAGCCCGTCGCGTAACCGCGCACCTGCGGAAAACATGGCGCTGTTCCGCCGCATGAAGGCCGGCGAGTTCGCGGATGGCACGCTCTGCCTGCGCGCCAAGATCGACATGGCCTCGCCGAACATCCATTTCCGCGATCCCGTCATCTATCGCATCATGCACGTGCCGCATTATCACGCCGGCGATGCGTGGTCGATCTATCCGATGTATGATTTCGCGCACCCGATCGAGGATGCGTATGAGGGCGTGACGCACTCGATGTGCACGCTCGAGTTTGAGGTTCACCGCCCGCTCTACGACTGGGTGATCGACCGCATGGATGAGATGGGGCTGCTGGTTGTGCGCAACGGCGTGAAGATCCGTCCGCAACAGCGCGAGTTCGCGCGGCTCAGCCTCTCCTATACGGTGATGAGCAAGCGGAAGCTGCTGCAACTCGTGCAGGAAAAGCGCGTGGACGGCTGGGATGACCCCCGCATGCCCACGGTGTGCGGCCTGCGCCGGCGCGGCTACACGCCCGAGGCGATCCGCGATTTTTGCGAGCGCATCGGCGTTTCCAAGTACGAGAGCGAGACGGACGTGGCGCTGCTGGAGTACTGTCTGCGCGGGGATCTGAACAAACGGGCCTTGCGGCGGATGGCGGTTCTCGATCCGGTCAAGGTCGTGATCGACAACTATCCCGAGGGCACGGTCGAATACGTGGATGCACAGAACAACCCTGAAGACCCCGCCACGGGCACGCGGAAGGTGCCGTTCGGACGCGAGGTGCTAATCGAACGGGAAGATTTCATGGAGGAGCCAGCCAAGAAATTTTTCCGCATGGCTCCCGGCCAGGAAGTCCGTTTGCGTGCGGCCTGTCTCTTCACCTGCACGCATGTGGTGAAGGACGCGGCAGGTGCCATCACCGAAATCCACGGCACGTATGACCCCAACTCCAAGGGCGGAAACGCGGTGGACGGACGCAAGATCAAGGGCACGATACATTGGGTTTCGGCGGCCCTTGCGGTGCCGCTGACAGTGCGGCTCTATGACCGGCTCTTTACCGTGCCTGATCCGATGGGCGATGCGGCCCGCGACTTTGTCGACTTCCTCAACCCGGACTCGCTGAAGACGATCACGGCTTACGGAGAGCCCGCCTTGGCGGAGTCGCTGCCCGGCCAGACGTTCCAGTTCGAACGCGTCGGATATTTTTGCGCAGATACGCGCGAGTCAGTTCCAGGCAAGCCCGTTTTCAATCGCACGGTCACGTTGAAAGATTCGTGGACCAAAAAAGCGTAATGATCCAAACCAAAAAATAAACGGAGGGGCTAGCCTTTGTGCTCGCCCTCATGAAAGGTGCACATGCAGACAGTCAAAGTGAACGGACAGGTGATTCCTGAAGAGGCGATCCAATTTGAGCTGGAGCGGCTTGTCCGTTTCTATACCGAGCATGGGATGTCACAGGAGCAGGCCCGCGAGCAGTTGCCGACGCTGGTCCAGAAGGCGACCGAGCAGGCGGTCGGAACCAAGCTTCTGCTTGACGAGGCCGCCAAGCTGGACTTGCCGGTGAGCGGCGCGGAAGTCGATGAGCAAGTCGAGAAGATCGTGCGGCAGGTCGGCGGACAGGAGGCTTTCGAGGCGGCCCTGAAACAGCAGAAGACCGACGTGGCGACCTTCCGCGAGCAGGTCCTTCGCGGGCGGCGCGTGGACAAACTGGTCGAGAAGGCGGTTGTGGGCGTGGCAGAGCCCACCGAGGCCGACATTCAGGCACATTTTGAGGCGCACGAGGCTGAGTACAAGACGAGCGAGCGCGTGCTGGCACAGCATATCCTGATTACGCCTGACGGCGAAACCGCGACCTCAAAGGCTGAGGCGAAGGCCAAGATCGAGGCGATCCGTGAGCGCGTGCTCGGCGGCAAGGAGTTTGCGGCTGAGGCGGCGGAGCACTCCATGTGCCCGAGTGGCAAGGAGGGCGGAAGCCTCGGCTGGTTCGCGCGCGGCATGATGGTGCCTGAGTTCGACGGGGCCGCTTTTGCGATGAAGGACGGCGAGGTCAGCGATATCATCGAGACGCAGTTCGGCTATCACATCATCTACAAGACCGCGCATGAAGCGGCGGGCGATGCGGACTTCGACGCCGTGCGCGAGCAGATCCGCGACTTCATCCTTCACGCCCGCCGCGGCGAGGCGATGACCGCGTATGTGGACGGGCTGAAGGCGAAAGCGAAGATCGAGATCACGTAACGTGGATTGTTCGACAGGGTGTGTTCCCCAAACGTACAGCGGTCTTGAGCGTGCCGAAGGACAGTCTGATAGGGGAACAATCCCTGCCGAATAGAGGATAGAGGTGAGCATGATGACGCATGAAAGCTTGTATCAACGCGCCTGCAAGGTGATTCCCGGAGGTGTGAACAGTCCGGTGCGGGCGTTTAACAGTGTCGGAGGCACGCCCGTCTACGTCGAGTCGGGGAAGGGTTCAAAAATCAGGACCGCCGACGGGCGCACGCTGACCGACTTCTGCTGTTCGTGGGGTGCGATGATTCTCGGGCACGCCAATGCGGAAATCGTTGAGACGATCCAGAAGCAGGCCGAAAAAGGCACGACCTTCGGGATCAATACGGAACTTGAAGTGCGCTTCGCCGAGAAGCTCTGTTCGCTTGTGCCGTGTCTGGAGCGCGTGCGGCTGGTGAGTTCGGGAACCGAAGCGGTGATGACGGCCTTGCGTATCGCGCGAGCAGTGACGGGGCGCAAGCGCATCATCAAGTTTGACGGCTGTTACCATGGGCATAGTGACAGCGTGCTCGTCTCAGCGGGCAGTGGGCTGCTGACCGGCGGCACGCTGACCTCTCCCGGCATCCCGCGCCATGTGGCCAGCGACACGTTTGTGGTGCCCTATAACGATCTGAATGCGGTCAATGAGCTGATCCGCGAGAAGGGCCAGGAAATCGCGGCGATCATCGTCGAGCCGGTGGCCGCCAACATGGGACTCGTGATGCCGGAGCCGGGTTTCCTGGCGAAGGTGCGCCGGTATGCGGACCGCTGCGGCGCGTTGCTGATTTTCGACGAGGTGATCAACGGATTTCGTTTCAACCTGTCGTCGTATGCGAAGATCGCCGGGGTGAAGCCCGACCTCATAACGATGGGTAAAATCATTGGCGGCGGGCTGCCGTTGGCGGCGGTTGGGGGCACGGCGGTGTTTATGGACGAGCTTGCGCCGCGCGGCAAGATCTATCAGGCGGGCACGCTTTCGGGCAACCCGTTGGCTGTGGCCGCAGGGCTGAAGACGGTTGAGATTCTTGAACGAGATGATCCTTACCCCCGTTTGGAGCAGCTTGGACAGCAGGTTGCAAAAATCATCAACACGGCGGCGGCGTCGCGGGGGCTTCCGTTCCGCTGTGCGCAATATGGCGGCGTGTTCACGGTGTTTTTCACAGGGCAGCCTGTAAAAAATCTTGCGGATGCCAAAACGTGTGACACGCAGGCCTACGCGCAGCACTTCCACGCGCTGCTGAACCGCGGCTACTATCTGCCTCCTTCGCAGTTCGAGGTCGGCTTCATCTCGACGGCGCACAGCGAGAAAGACGTGACGACGTTTGCGCAAGCCGTGGTGGAGTGAGCGTTAGAAGTTAGAGGTTTGGAGGTTTTTGTGTTGGTCATTGATACAGCGGAGAAGATGCAGGCGTGGGCGCTGGCGCAGCGTGCGGAGGGACGGAGGGTCGGGCTGGTGCCGACCATGGGCTTTTTGCATGCGGGACATCTTTCGCTGATCGCAGAGGCGAAAAAGCGTTCGGACGTGGTGGCTGTAAGCATCTTTGTCAATCCGGTGCAGTTCGGGCCGAACGAGGACTTCGCCAAGTATCCGCGCGACGAGGTGCGCGATCTGGAGCTCTGCCGCGAGGCGGGCGCAGCGGTTGTTTTTCTTCCGCCGGTGTCGGCGATGTACGCGCCGGACGCCAGCGTCTATGTGACCGAGGAGCAGCTCGGCAACGGGCTGTGCGGCGCGCGCCGTCCGGGACATTTCCGCGGCGTATGCACGGTCGTGGCCAAGCTTTTCAACATCGCGCTGCCGCACGTGGCGGTTTTCGGACAGAAGGATTACCAGCAGGCTGCGGTGATCCGGCGCATGGTGCGTGACCTGAACTTTCCGCTGGAGATCGTGGTGGCACCCATTCTGCGCGAGGCGGACGGGCTCGCCATGAGTTCTCGCAACGTGTATCTCGTCGGTGATGAGCGGATGCGTGCGCTGGGCCTGAGCCGTGCGCTTCAGGTCGCGTCCGAGGCCGTGGCAGCCGGGCCCTGCGCCGCAGAGGCGGTGCGGCAGCGCATGCGCGAGACGCTTGATCAGCACGCGCTCAAGATCGATTACGTCGAGATCGTTGAGGCGGAGACGCTGGAACCGGTGGCCGAGGCTAGGCGCGGCCAGGTGGCTCTGATCGCGGTGTATTGCGGCAAAACGCGGCTGATTGACAATCGGGTTCTTTAGGGTCGGCCCGCCGGTCGCCCCGTAAGCAGGAGGATTTTGGAGTGAAAGAGAAAGAGATGAGATTGCACGCGTTGCTGCGCGGGTACGAGCGGGTGGCAATCGGATTTTCCGGCGGCGTGGACAGTACGTTTTTGCTGCGCGTGGCCGTGGATGTGCTGGGGCCGGGGAATGTGCTGGCGGTGATCGCTGACACGCCGAGCCTGCCGCGCAAAGAGTTTGCGGAGGCGTTACATCTGGCGGAAGGCATGGGCGCGACCTGTATCGTCGTCGATCCAGACGAGTTGAGTGACCCGAACTATGCGGCAAATCCTGCGGACCGCTGTTATTTCTGCAAGAAGCACCTTTTCGAACGGGTGGCCGAGGTTGCCGCTGAAAAAGGCTTTGCGTGCACACTGGATGGCAATAACGCCGACGATGTGGGTGACTATCGTCCGGGGCGGCGTGCGGCGCAGGAGTTAGGTGTGAAGAGTCCGCTGATGGAGGCGGGGCTGACCAAGGCCGAGATACGTGTCCTGTCTGCGCGGAAGGGGCTGCCGACGGCGGACAAGCCCGCGATGGCCTGTCTGGCTTCGCGCATCCCGTACGGCACGCCGGTGACGGCCGAGGTGCTGGCGCAGGTCGAGCGGGCCGAGGAGGCGCTGCGCGAGGCGGGTTTCGTTCAGTGCCGTGTGCGTCACCACGGCGAGGTCGCACGGATCGAGGTGGCTGTGAGCGCACTGCCGCGTCTGCTGGAGGCTGCTTTGCGTGAGCGTGTTGTGCGGAGTGTCAAGCGGGCGGGATATCGCTACGTAACACTTGATTTGCAAGGGTATCGGACGGGCAGTCTCAATGAGGGATTGTCCGTAGAATGACCGTGTCTCAGGCGATTATTTAACCTGCGTCTCTCCTTGACGATTGGCTTTATACGTTGGTAATATAAAACCGTTCTATGCATACATGATATGCACGCCGTTTGGCCGGCTTCGGTTGAGTGAACGCGAAGGTCTTGCTATGACCAGACGTCTGCCGGTTGAAAAAGGCTTCAATACTGTTTTAGGGGGAGAAAATGAATACCGCAATTATTGTGGCAGCCGGAAAAAGCGAGCGAATGGGCTCGAACACGGATAAAGCATTTTTGAATTTGGGCGCCAAGCCGGTGATCGCTTGGTCGCTGTTGGCTTTCGAACAGTGTGCCGAGATTGACCAGATCATTCTGGTGGTTCGTAAGGATCAAGTGTTGGCCGCCAAGAGCGTGACCCAGATGTTCGGCATTTCCAAAATCCGCATGATCGTGGCCGGCGGCGGACGCCGTCAGGACTCGGTCGTTAACGGCATGAAGGAGATGGATCCCGAGACCCGCGTGGTGATCGTGCACGACGGCGCGCGCCCGTGCGTGACGCCGGACCTGATTGCCGAGATCATCAAGTATGCCAAGCGTAACGGGTGCGGCATTGCGGCGTCGCGTATCTGGGACACCGTGAAGTACGTCGAGCGGGGGACCACCGTTGACCACACCGTTGACCGCACAAAGCTTTGGGCGGTGCAGACGCCGCAGGCCTTCAATGTGGAACTGTTGCGCCGGGCCTATAAGACGGTGGAAGAGCAGAAGGTGACGGTGACGGATGAAGCCGGGGCCTTGGAACTGATTGGCGAGCCTGTCCGTCTGGTTGAGTGGCCGCGCCCCAACATCAAGATCACCACGGCCGAAGATCTGCCGCTAGCAGCCGCTGCGATGAAAATCACATAAGCAACCTTATTCCGACACGTTATGGATCGAAAATACGCGATATTGGGGGATATCCACGCGAACCTCGAGGCGTTGACCGCCGTCGTTGAAGACGCCCGTTGCAGAGGGGTGACCGACTTTGTTTCCGTGGGTGACGTGGTCGGGTACAACGCGAGTCCGTCGCAGTGCATCAAGGTGATGCGCGAGATCGGGTGTACGACGGTGCGAGGCAATCATGATCACTACTGCTCTTACGATGAGAGTTTAGACGACTTCCAGCCGTTGGCGGCAAGCGTGATCGCATGGACCCGGCGGCAGTTGACGGAAGAGGACGTCAGGTGGCTGCACGAACTGCCCTATCTGAAGGCGTGTGGCGGTTTTACGCTTGTCCACAGCACGCTCGACATGCCGGAGCGCTGGGGCTATGTGTTCGACACCTTGGCGGCCGAGGCTAATTTCAGCTATCAGATGACCTCGGTCTGTTTTCATGGTCACACGCATGTGCCCATGATTTACGAGAAACAGCGCGAGGTGATGCGCATTGAGCCGTGCAAGATGAAGATCTCCTTCGGCCCTAAATATTTCATCAATGTGGGGAGTGTCGGGCAGCCGCGTGATTGCGATCCGCGCAGCGCCTATGTGCTGTACTGTGCCCGGTCGAAAGAGGTCGAATTCATCCGGGTGGAGTATGACATCGAAACCGCGATGCAGAAGAACATGATGGCCGGTCTGCCCGAGCGTCTGGCGTTGCGCCTGGCGCAGGGACGTTGAGCCTGCCTCTCCGATCCGAAAAAATAAACCAAATGGTGGACATGACGGCGGGATAGATTTTTGATTTAATGGCTACGTTGAAATTGGAGGAAGGCCCACGTACGGGCGACTACAACGGGGAGAGTCATGCACATTATCGTTTGTGTCAAACAGGTCCCAGATACGGCGAACGTCCGTATCAATCCCGAGACCAACACCTTGATGCGCGAGGGGGTCGAGAGCATCATGAACCCTTTCGACGAGTACGCGCTGGAAGAGGCGCTGAAATTGAAGGACGCACACGGCGCGCGCGTAACGGTCATCTCGATGGGGCCGCCGCAGGCCGAGGTGGTCTTGCGTGAGGCCATGGCACGCGGGGCTGACGATGCCGTGCTCCTGTCCGACCGCGCGTTCGCCGGTGCGGACACGCTGGCGACCTCCTACGCGATTACACAGGCGATCAAGAAGGTCAACGCCAAGCCCGACCTTGTGCTTTTCGGCAAGCAGGCGATCGACGGCGACACGGCGCAGGTCGGCCCAGGCGTTTCCGAGTTTCTGGATGTTCCGCTCGTGACGTATGTCAAATCCATCAGTATCAGCGGCGACACGTTCACCGTGGAAACGCAGATGGATGAGGGCGTCGATGTGATCGAGGGGAAGATGCCCGCCGTGATGACGGTGGTGAAAGAGGCCGCGACGCCGCGGTTCGCGAGTTTGAGCGGATGGATGGCGGCCAAGAAGACTGTGATTCCTCGCTGGGGTGCGAAAGAGGTGGGTGCTGCTGCGGCCCTCTGCGGCCTCGACGGTTCACCGACCAAGGTGGTGAAAATTTTTGCGCCGCCCACCAAGACCGGCGGGATACGGATGGACGGGCGCGAGGAGCCGTCCGCCGCGGTTGAAGCAATTTTGAAGGCGTTGCATGAAAAGGGGGTTGCTTAAGCCATGGCTGACACACCGATCATCATCGATAGCGAGAAGTGTCGCGGCTGCAAGAAGTGCATCACCGCGTGCCCGTTCGATGCGTTGTACATGGAGGATAAGCTCGCGGTGCTGAAGCCGGAAGAGTGCCGCGTTTGCGGAGCTTGCGTCAAGGCCTGCCCGTTCAAGGCGATCTCGCAGCAGGTCAAGGAGGGTCCCGCCAAGCCCAGCCTTGATGATTTCAAGGGTATCTGGGTGTTCGCTGAGCAGCATCACGGCAAGGTACAAGAGGTGGCTTACGAGCTGGTGTCCACCGGGCGCCGTCTGGCGAATGACCGAGGATGCGAACTTGCGGCGGTCGTGCTGGGGCACAACATCGCCGACTCTGCGTCGCACCTGATCGCCGCAGGCGCGGATAAGGTGTACATCGTGGATCAGCCCGAACTGGCCGAATATGAAGCCAATGTCTACACCGACGCGCTGAACCAACTGATCGCCAAGTATAAGCCCGAGGTGATTCTGGCGGGTGCGACGGCGGTCGGACGGGCATTCTTCGCCAAGGTGGCTGTTCGTTCCCGTACCGGGCTCACGGCGGACTGTACGGCGCTCTCGATCGACAAAGAAAGCCACCTGCTGCACCAGACGCGTCCGGCGTTCGGCGGCAACATCATGGCGACGATCATGACGCCGCATCACCGGCCGCAAATGGCCACGGTCCGGCCCAAAGTGTTCAAGATGGCCACGCCCGATTCTAAACGCAAGGGCGAGACCTTGCTGGAGGCGCTCAAGCTGGTTGCCGCCCAAACCAAGATCATCAAGGCCGAGCGTAACGCGTCGAGCGTGAACATCGCAGAGGCGGAGATCATCGTGGCGGGCGGCCGCGGCCTAAAAAAAGCTGAAAACCTTGAGCAGCTCAAAAAGTTGGCAGGTTTGCTCGGCGGCGTCTTGGGCGTTTCGCGTGCTTGTGTGGACGCGGGTTGGGTTTCCGCCGCGCATCAGGTGGGGCAGACCGGTAAGACCGTGTGCCCGAAGATCTACCTGGCCTTCGGCATCTCCGGTGCGATCCAGCACCTTGAAGGCATGCGTGCCTCCGACACCATCATCGCGGTCAACAGCGATCCGAACGCGCCGATTTTCGGTGTGGCGGATCTCGGGATCGTGGGCGACCTCTTTGAAATCCTGCCGCTGCTGATAGAGGCGGTTGAAGGGAAAAAGGCTTAATGGCCGACGCGAGTCGAGTCTAAGCGTTTGGTAGGGAGACGGGAATTATGGCGATTACGACAAAACAGCCGATTCACACCGATATACTCTGCGTGGGCGCGGGCATCGCCTCGCTGTCGACGGCGCTTGCGCTGCTGCGGACGCTGAAGGCGCAGGGCAAGTCCATTCCGCGTGTTACGATTATCGACAAAGGCCGCAACGTGGGCAGCCACGTGCTCTCCGGAGCGGTGATCGACCCGAGCGGCTTCAAGGGGTTGCTGACGGATGAGGAGTTTGCCAAGATGCCGGTGGAGGCACGCGTCGGTAAAGAGGCGTTTCACATGCTTTTCGACGCCAAGCACGCGATGCAGATACCGTGGGTGCCGCCGCTGATGCAGGCGCACGGCTATCCGGTTGGCTCGCTGACAAAACTTACGCAGTACTTCGCTCAGCTCTGCGAGAAAGAAGGAGCCGAGGTTTACACCGGGTTTGCGGCGACGGAGCTGATCGAGGACAGCAAAGGGCGCGTGGTCGGTGTCAAGATCGGCGACAAGGGCGTGGACCGCGACGGAAAGCCGAAAACGAACTTTACCCCTGGCGAGGACATCTATGCCAAAGTCGTCGTGCTCGGCGAGGGCGCGTGCGGCATTCTGACGGACAAGCTGATCGCCCGCAAAGGACTCGAGGGCCGGCGCGGACAATCCTATGCGGTGGGCATCAAGGAAGTGGTCGAGGTCCCCGCCAATGAGGCCCGGATGGGGGAGATCGCGCACACGTTCGGGTACCCGTCCGACTGGAGCACCTACGGCGGCGGGTTTGTGTATCATGTGTCACCGACGCAAGTGATGATCTGTTTCGCCTATGCGCTCGATTACGCGAAGCCAGAGATCGATCCGCACCTGTTGTTCCGCAAGTTCAAGGCGCATCCGGT
>JBBRJN010000020.1:0-14040 GCA_038219365.1 Kiritimatiellia bacterium
GGCGGCCAGCACGGGCGGAAGCGTCAAGAGGATCGGCGCGATTACTTTATTGTCCTGGGGCACCCTAAAGCCGACGATGACGATCAGGACGATCTCAGTCGCAATCGAAATCGCCATATAAAGGGCAGCGAAGGATGGAACAAGTTGAAAAGGCCCTCCCTCGCCTGCTATGCTGAAGCCATGAAAACCTGCCGCCTCTCGCGTCGCACCTTTGTCCAAACCGCCAGCCTCTGTGCCGTAACCTCGTTTGGCCCGCATACGACCCGCGCCCAAAGCCCCGCCGCTCCGTCTCCGCGCCCGCCCTTCACGCTGACCGACGCCCAGAAAGCCCGCCTCAACCGGGCGCTCGCCCCGCTCCACGCGTCTTACGACCCATCCGCCCACATGCTGCGCGAGCCCTTACACTCCCCCGGCTACCACACCACTCTCAAGGACGGCACCGTCCACAGCACGCGCGCCGCGCTCGGCTATGCGGTCGCCCTGCTCGACACCGGCGACGAAGCCCTGCGCAAGCGCGCCTGCGAGATCCTCGACACCGTCATCGCCCTGCAAGACACCGACCCCGCCAGCAAGACGTACGGCATCTGGTCGTGGTTTCTCGAAGAGCCGCTCGCGAAGATGTCCCCTCCCGACTGGAACTGGGCCGACTTCTGCGGCGTGCAGCTGCTCCAGGTCGCGCTCGACCACCGCCCGCGCCTGCCGCCCGATCTAGCCAAACGATTGGACGCGTCCATCCGCCACGCCGCGCGTTCCATCGAGCGCCGCAACGTAGGCCCCGGCTACACCAACATCGCCATCATGGGCACCTACGTCACCTTCGTCGCCGCCGAATTCTACGGCTGGGCCGATCTCAAAGATTACGCTTCAAAGCGCCTGCGCCGCTTCTATGACTGCACGCTGGAGCAGGGCGCGTTCTCCGAGTACAACAGCCCGACCTATTCCATGGTCGCGCTCGCGGAACTCGGACGCATGCGCCTGCATATCCAAGACCCTGCGGCTCACCCGCTGATCGATGCGCTCTACCGCCTGGTGTGGGAGGACATCGCCCGCCACTTCCACGCGCCCTCGCGCCAATGGGCCGGCCCCCACAGCCGCTGTTACAGCACGCTCCTCAAGGCCGGCACGCTGGCCACCCTTCAACGCGCCAGCGGCGGCGCGCTCGACTGGGGCATTGACGAGCCCGACATCGCTGAACAGCGCCTGCCGCTGCCTTGCCCCGCCGAGCTGATGCCCCTCTTTCAAAAACTCGACGCCCCGCGCGAGGTCGTCAAAACCTACCTGAAGGAACTACCTCCCGTCATCGGGACCACCTGGCTCGAGCCCGCCTTCACGCTCGGCAGCGCCAACTGCGGCGAGTTCTGGAACCAGCGCCGCGGCATCGTGGCCTACTGGGGCACGCCGCATAAGCCCGCGTATCTGCACGTGCGTTTCCTGCGCGACGACTATGATTTCTCCGACGCACAACTTTTCACCGCGCAGCACCACGGCGACCTGCTGGCCGCGGTCAATTTCGGTACCAACGGCGGCAACACCCACATCGGCCTAGACCGCATCAAAAATGGGCGTTTCCGCGCCAAGGACCTTCGCCTGCGTTTTGAGTTTGGCGGAGCGGCAGCCGCACAAAAGCCCATCATTCCCGCCACACGTGAAGGTTCGAGTACCACGCACTTCGACGACCTCTGCGTTGCCATCGCCGCGCCTTTTTGCACCTTCGGCGACCTGACTCCAACGTGGGGCCACGGGCAGAACCGAGACACGGCCTGGATCGACATTGTCCTCTACTCGGGGGATGACCGCGAGTTCGACTTGACTCTATTGTCTGCCGCCGCTATCGGTTTCGCGCTGCGCATGACGACGGCAGCAGTCACCCCTCCTCTGATAACGCACACGCTCACAAACGGGCGTCTAACCCTCTCGTGGGATACGCTCCGCCTCTCGATCCCCATCCGTCCCGACAAAGTCTCCTCGCTCCAACACGCTGTCACCTACGGGGAGTAAACATGCGCAACAACGCCAGCTTCACGCTTCTGGCCTGCAAAGACCGCGCCGGAAATCTCGCGGTTTTCGACCTCCGACCCACATCCGCAGCCCGCTGATATCAGTGCAGGTTACCCGACAGGCTCAAGCCTTACCCCATACCCATCGACCTGCTCGACACAGGTCAGGGCATCGACGTGCAGACCCTTGCGGGTCGTCCCGGACCATTTTGCTTTTGCCTTAGAGCGAGCCTGCGCTTCGCTCGCGGCGACCACAAAGACCATCTCGTGATCCTCGCCCAAACGGCCTCCTTCCAGGCGTCCTCCCAAAACAACGGCATAGAGGTGAAACATCGGATCGCACTCCTTGATAGAACTTATTTCCTGCGTGTCTAAGGGTCGTAGTTGTACATTGGGTTGCGCTGAAAAAGTCGG
Source organism: Kiritimatiellia bacterium (assembly GCA_038219365.1). Classification (GTDB taxonomy): domain Bacteria; phylum Verrucomicrobiota; class Kiritimatiellia; order RFP12; family UBA1067; genus JAHFSX01. The sequence continues at coordinate 2,412 of JBBRJN010000020.1, forward strand.
CGGTCGCCAAACCTGACCGCCGACATGACGCGGATTCCTGATCGGCGCGCCGTCAGGCGCGCTTTTCCGTTTTTGCGGGAGCAGGCGACTTCCTGACGAGATGCAGCTCGTCGCGCGAGAGCAACTCCCATGACACCTCCTCTCCTCCCACCACGCCCAGGGCCGCGGCCAGCGGCACCCATTCATTCCTGCCAGCAGCTCCAGCTCTAAAACAATTACGGCGTGGGTACAGGTGCGCCGGGCACCGGCGTACGCGGATTCTGCATGAAATAAAAGTGGCCGTCCTCAGCGCCGCCGATGAAATCGGGAATTCCGTTGTTGTCGAAGTCCACCACTGTCGGGCTCACGTCGTGCCCTTCAATGTTCTCGGGATTTAAGCCGCCCATGTTCTTAAAGAGGTAAAACCCGTCCTTTTTCCCCACCTGCCGCCAGAGCTCCGCATTCTTGGAGTTGATCAGAATGTCGAGTGCTCCGTCGCCATCCCAGTCCGTCACGCACAGTTTGCGCCGCCCGCTACCGCCCGCACGCTTGGTGTTGAACTGTAGCGGCTCGCCCTTCTCGTTGCAGAAAATACGCTTCGGCGGCAGCAGAATCCGCTTGTTGTCGCGGACCGCGCGCTCGAAGAAAGCTAGGTAGCCCTCGTGGTCAAGCATCAGCAGATCGACCAGCCCATCCTTGTTCCAATCGACCGTCACCGGCGTCGTGCGCCATTGCGTCAACAGCGCGTTGCCCTCAGGCCGCAGCCAGCCCCAGGCGAGACGCGGCTGAGCGCCTTCCCACTCGACGTCGATCGGTTGTGCGGCAGCCAGTTTGGGCGACGTACGCGTGCCGCTGTTGCGATACCAGACAACCTTGCCAAGAATCGAGTTCGCGAGGATGTCCGGCAGTCCGTCACCGTCCCAGTCCGCCACGCTCAGCGTGGTATAGCCCCATTTCGCTTCAGCCGGACCCTGAATGCTGCCGTTCGGACCCGCCATGATCCGGATCGCCTTCCCGTCCACTTCAAGCCTGCGCGGTTCGGCCCATTTCGGCTGCGCCACGCCCGGCCCGCTCAGATTCTCAATAAAACCGATATACCCCGCCGTGTTTCCGCAGATCAAATCCCAGTCGCCGTCGCCATCCCAGTCGCACCCGACGGGCGTGACAAGCGCACCGAATTTCAGATCGTCAGCCTCTTGCCGGAAATAGCGCGGCGCAAGGAAGAGCGGCACCTGCCGCGTGTCGAAGGTGCCGGTGTTTTCGATGAACGCCACACGTCCGTCTTCGTCCCCGCAGATCAGGTCGAGGTCACCGTCGCCATCCCAGTCGATCGCCGTTGGGGTAATCATCTCAAGGTCCATCGTCAACGGCGTGCCGTCCGGACGCATGATGCGCCGTCCCGCCGCATAGTCGGGTTTCGTCCGCGTGCCGATATTCTCGAAGTAGGTGAAGCCGTCCAGAAATTCGCCGCACAGCAGATCGAGATCGCCGTCGCCGTCCCAATCCGCAAAGTTGGGCGAAGGCCAGCCGAAGACCTCGGCGGACGCGCCGGCGGCCATCACTCTAAAAGGCTCGGCATAATCCGGTTTTTCGTCCGACCCCTGATTGCGGGCGACGTACACATAGCCGTGCAGCGGGCCGTTGGTCCACACGCCGTTCGCATCGTAGGCGTTATCCCAGCCGTACGCCTTCCAGTCGCCCACCCCGAACACTAAATCGTGCGTGCCGTCGCCATCATAGTCGGCATAGCGCCACATGTTAGCGCGGACCGCATGGGTGTAGGCATTCGCTTTCACGCCCGCGATCTTCACCCCTTTTGCGAACCCGGTGGTCATGAAATCCGGATAGGCGAGACCCGGCGACAAAACCTTCGGAGCGCCATTCACGTAGCTGACCTGCACATTGGCAGGCGCTTTGCTGAGCCACCGGCCTTTCTTGAACACCGGCATCGCGTTTTTCTCACCTTTGGGCGTCGAGTTTTGGAAAAAGTAGACGCCGTTGTAAGGTTTGTCAGGGCAGGCCACCACCAGATCGAGGTCGCCGTCGCCGTCAAAATCCATGGGCATCGGCCAGGCCCAGAGCCCGACACCGAGCTCAACCGTCGCGCCGGGATTGTTCACCGGCATGCGCTCAAGCAAACGGGGAAATGAAGCGCCCACCAACAACAGCCCGCCGGACCAGTTTCCCTGCGGCACAACCACCTTTTCTCCGGCTTTTACCTCACGGGTGAAGACCTGCAGTTCCGTGCGCCCGCCATCCGTATAGCGGAAAGACACGCCAGTCATCGCTTTCCAGCCGGCGGCATCGGTGCGGGTCAGCGAAGGCGCGGCGGCCATGTAGAGAGTCGTGTCCTTACACGCCTCAACCACGATCTCTGCGGCGACGCCGCCCGAGGTCTGCGTATAGCGCCATCCGTCGGTTTTGTACGGCAGTTCAGTCCATTGATAATCGCGGTTGGCAAACGCACGCTGGCCGTTCGAAAACGGAGCCAAGGCCCAGCCGTGCCCCGTAATGACCAAGCCCTCCGTCTCCACGCGCTGAACCGGTGCTTCGGCCTCCGCAGCGCATGCAGTCCCCGCCCAACTAGCGAATCCGAGCACCACCGCCAAAAACCCGTTCATTCGCTTTTCTCCTCAAGCCCTTTTTGCCTGTCCGCTCACTTCAGCTTGGCCGGATCCAAAACCACATGCCGCACCTTGAGCCGCTTCCACGTGTAGGTGATGTGCACCTTGCCGTCAACCGTCTGGATCACGGCGGGATACGAAAACTCAGCTCTGGGCGTATCCTCAAGCGTCAGCGCCGTGGTCCACGCCTGACCCTCCTGCGACAGGGCGACTACCAGTGGTGAGCGGCCCTTCTCAACCGGGTTACACACCATCAGATGCCGTCCATCCTTGAGCGTCACGGCGTCGATGCCGGAATTCGGATTAGGAAGATCCAGCAGCGTCATCACGCCCCAGGTCTTGCCTTGATCGGGCGAGATCAGCGAGAAGACCTTTTTTTGCCGCGTACGTCCGACCGCCTGGAGGGCTCCGTCCTTATTCAGCAGCAGGCTGGGTTGAATCGCACCGATGGTCTTCGCGTCATTCAATGCGTCCGTGCGTTTCCATGTGGCACCGTTGTCGCCCGTCCACTCCATGTGTACGCTCCAGCCGCCCAGTTCGTCGCTCGATGGGCACAGCAGACGCCCGTCCGCCAGTTCAACCGGCTTGTTTTTCACCGGCCCGATAATCCCATTCGGCAGTCTCGTCGGGGCCGACCACCTCGCGCCGCCATCGGTCGAGGTCATCAGCATCCCCCACCAGCGGTCGCACGTCGGGCCGACCTTGTAGAAGAGCAGCAGCGGACCGGCCTTGGGCTGGGATAGCACCGGGTTCCAGCACGGCTGGCGCGTGCCATCCGCCTGCACGCCGGTCGCGACCTCGACTGCGGGCCGCCACGTACCGGTCTCCTGCCGCGACAGCCAGATGCCCACATCTTTATCGCCTTCGCGCGTGCCGCCGAACCACGCCGCCACCAGGCCTTTAGCACTTTCGGCAATCGTCGAAGCGTGACACGCCGGCGTCGGCATGGGGTCGTTGATGAACTCCGCAGCCGTCACCGCTCCACCCACCTCCGCAGCCTCGGCACGGATTCCGGCAGCGCACATGATCCCCAGCACGATTCGCTTCATTGCCATTTTCCCTTGCATGGAACAGTCAGACTCATGCACGGGCCATTTCGGCGGCGATCGCGCGTGCGGCGGCGCAGGGGTCGGCGGCTTCGAGGATCGGACGGCCCACCACGAGGTGTGTCGAGCCGTCCCTCACCGCCTGACCGGGCGTGGCCACGCGCTTCTGGTCGCCGACATCCGCGCCGGCCGGACGCACGCCAGGTGTCACGAGCAGTGCGCCCGCGCCGAGCGCGGCACGCATGTTGGCCACTTCCTTGGGGGAACAGACGATGCCGTCCGCACCGTTCTCACAGGCAAGCCGCCCGAGGGCCTCGACGTGGGCTTTCATCTCGCGGCTGACGCCGAGATCAACGAGGTCCGACTGGTCGAGGCTGGTGAGCACGGTCACGGCGAGAATTTTCGGTGCACCCGCGCCACAGGACAAGGCGGCCTCCTTGGCGGCCCGGATCATGGCTTTGCCGCCCGCGGCGTGGAGGGTCATCAGGTCAACGCCCAGCGCCGCGCCGGACTTGACCGCCCGTTCCACGGTGCGGGGAATATCGTGCAGCTTCAGGTCCAGGAAGACCTTTTTGCCACGGGAGGTGACGGCCTTGACCACGTCGGGACCTTCGGCGCTGAACAGTTCCAGCCCGATCTTGTAAAAAGAGACGGCATCGCCGAGCCGGTCAACCACGTCCTCGACTTCACGGGTGGACGAGACATCGAGAGCGACAATCAGTTCTGACATGGAAAACGTCCTTTGAGGGGGTTGTCCGCAAGGGGTACGCGGTTACGGGTATTAAGCCAAAAACGGGCGCGTGAGGCAATACGTAATCGGCAATTCTAAATTTGGAAGGACGCGCGCTACGGGAAGGCCCTCTCGGTTGCTACAAACGTAAACGCCGGGCTTTCTCCTGTTCGTAATGGCGCCGTGAGGCGCTTCGCCATATTTAGAATTGTTGCATTGCGTGCGTCACCCCTTCCCAACGCGGCGCACGCTTTGGTATAGTGTGCCGCAGGTGACGGGGGCTTAGCTGCGTGTGCGCCTCTGAACAGACCGATTTTCAACAAGGAGAACAGAATGACCAACGGATTCCAAATCGTCGTGTGCGGCAGCCTGGTGCCTGATCCGCTACAGACACTTGAGCCCGTGACGACCCCGCAGGGGCCGGGCCTGAAGAATGAAACCATGTTGCCTTCCGTGCTCGATCCCTGGGCGGCGCACGCGCTGTTCGAGGCGGCCCACCTGGCCAAGCAGTTCCCCGGCAGCAAGGTGTGGCTCGTGAGCCTCGGCCCCAAGGCCAAGCTTCAGCAGCTCATGATGACGGTTGCCCAGAAGGCCCCCTTCGAGCTGGTCGCGATTGACGGCAGCGCCAGCGGCTTCACCGACGCGCACGGCGTGGCCGCGCTCTTGGCCGACGCCATCGGCGCGATCCCCGGACTGGACAAGAGCCGCCTGCTGGTTTTTGGCGGCTGCGCTTCGGCCTCGCGCGACGCGAGCGTGACCCTGCAGCTGGTCGGCGAGCGCCTCGGCATCCGTGACCAGTTTGTGGGCGTGGACGAGATCAAGGTGCAGGCAGACGGCGCGTTCTCCGTGCTGGAGCGAATCGAAGGCGGCCAGTATCTGGCTTCGACCTGCAAGGGCGCGCCGGCGGTGCTGGCGTGGGCCACGGGCAACCTGCCCGAGCCGCCCAATAACCCGCAGGTCGGCATGGCCAACATGCGCGGCGTCATGCCCGCGCTGATGAAGGCCAAGCCCGCAACGGTCGGCGTCGGCGGCATCAGTTACGAGAAGACCGAACTCCCGGCGCAGAAGCGTGCGACGCGCATCGTGAAGGACGTGACAGCCGACGAGATCGCCCGCGAGCTCGTGGAGTGGATCAAGAAGTGATGTGTCACTGAGCGAAAGAATCGACGGATTCGATTCAATCGATTCGCTCGACTCAATTGGCGCTTTCGAAAAGGAAAAGTTTCCCATGAAAATTTTTGCATTGTTGCACACACAGGCTGACGGCACCCTGCCCAATGCTTCGCTGGAGACCGTGACCGCGGCGGTGAATCTGAACGCGCAACTGGGCGGAGCGCTCACGGTGGGCGTGCTTGGCGCGGGCGCCGCAGCGGCGGCAGACGTGATCGCGGGTTGCGGTGCGACGTCGTTTCTCACGGTCAGCGATGACGCGGTTTCTCAGCCGCGGTACGCCACCGATGCGGCGGCTGCCACGGCGCTGATCCAGGCGGCCGGAGCGGAGATCGTGCTCGCGCCGAACACGTCGCGTTTCGCGCGCTGCCTGCCGGGCGCCGCGCACCGCGTGGGGGCGCAGATCGACACCCACATCGTCGCGGTCTGCGGCGAGGGCGGGGCGGTGCACGCGCAGCGCTGGTTCTACCGTCAGCGCATTATCGGCTCCTTCAGCCGCGTGGCAAGGCCTTGGATGCTGCTGGTGGACGGCGGCGTGAACCCGGTGTGGCAGGGTGCGTCCGGCGCGGCGAACGCGCAGGCGGTGGCCGTCACGGCGGAGGCTCCGCGGACAACGGTAACCGGCATTCAGGCACCTGCGGCGGATGCGCAGACCATCCGCCCGGACGCGGTGCTGCTTTTCGTGGCGGGGGCGGGCTGGACAAAGAAGCAGAAGGACGGCCAGCCGCACATCGGCGATGCGAGCGTATTAATCCAAGGGTTCTTGCGCGCGTCTCAGGCCTCGCTCGGCAGCAGCAAGTCACTCGTGGACATTCAGAGCGAGGGTCAGGAGACGCTGGGCTTCATGTCGCACATGAACCAGGTGGGCCAGACCGGATCCACGCCGCGCCACGCCAAAGGCCTCGCAACTTGCTGTCACGGCGAAGAGCCGCACGCGGTGGGCTGGCGCTTTATCAGCGAGCGGCGGGCGGTCAATCTCGACCCCAACTGCGGGTGGGCGCAAGGCAAGGCCGACGTGGTTTATGTCGCCGATGCTTTCGAGGTGATCGCCAAGATCAACGCGTTATTGAACATGTGAGCGCTGCTGCGATAGGTCATGCCGGAGTCGAACTGAAAAGCTGCGAATTCCGTCCGTGCAGAGCCGGGCCCAACGTGGCATACTCTCCTACATGACCTTTTCAGACATTGGCGTGAACCCCGAACTTATCGTGGCCCTTGCGAAACAGCGGATCACGGAGCCGACTCCGATCCAGACCGTGGCTTTCCCGGTGCTCGCGGCGGGCAAAGATGCCTACCTGAACGCCGAGACTGGCACCGGCAAGACGCTGGCCTACCTGTTGCCGCTCTTCTGCCGGATCGATACTAAATTGCCCGCGACCCAGCTAGTAATCGTTGCGCCGACCCATGAGCTGGCCCTCCAGATCCAGCGCCAGTGCTGCGACCTGGCCCAGAACGCGGGATGGCCGATCAGCACGCTGCTTCTGATCGGAGGGACGCTGATCGACCGCCAGATCGAGAAGCTGAAGAAAAAGCCGCTGGTCGTGGTCGGTTCGCCCGGGCGCATCCGCGAGCTGATCCAGCTTAGAAAACTGAAGGCGCACCAGGTCAAAAGCGTCGTGATCGACGAGGCCGACCGCCTGCTGGTCGAGGAGAGCCTGCCCATGATCCGCGACCTGCTGCATGTGCTGCCGCGCGACCGCCAACTGGTGTTCGTCTCGGCCACTGAACAGCCGGAAAGCGCGGCCGTCATCGCGTCGCTCGCGCCTGACCTGGTCATGCTGCAGACCGCAGCGGTGCCGATGAACCCGAATATCGAGCACCTCTATCTGACCTGCGAAGAGCGCGACAAGCCGGACCTGTTGCGAAGCCTGTTGCACACCTTGAAACCCGAGCGCGCGATGGCCTTTGTCCACCGTACGGAGACAGCGGAGATCGTGGCCGCCAAGCTGGCCTTCCATCACGTTTCGGTGGCGCAGCTGCACGGCGCGTTCGACAAGCGCGACCGTAAACAGGCCATGGACGATTTCCGCAGCGGCCGCGCAACGGTGCTGCTCGCGTCGGATGTCGCGGCCCGCGGGCTCGACATTCCCGGGGTCACCCATATTTTCAACCTCGACGCGCCCACGCTCAGCAAGGCTTACCTGCACCGCGTCGGGCGCACCGCCCGGGCCGGCGCCTCCGGCGTGGCGGTCACGCTGGTGACCGCTGCAGAGGCCTCCTTGCCGAGCCGCTACGAGCACGATTTGGGCATCACCGTGCGCCAGATCCGGCTGCGCGAAGGCCGGATAGTCAAGGTCTGATTTTATTCTGTTGAACGGGAATGGCAGGTTTGCTGTGAAGAAATCAACCGCCAATTGCGAAGTAAATTATAAATTGAGTGTTTTTTGGCAAGGAGACCAACAATGATTCCAGCTGTCGTGACCACGCCGGGGGGCCTTTCGCCCCACACCAAGAACCTGCTGGCCGCCACCGCAGGCGGATTCGCCCTGTTGCTCTTCTGGCTGACGCTCAGCCCCACCGCCTTCCCCGGCGACTCCGCCGTGCTGATGGCCACCAGCCTCGGCGTCGAGCCGCGCCTTACTCCCGACCATCCGCTTTGGTTCGCCATCACAGCGGTTGGGCAACACCTGCCGATAGGGTTTGCCGTCTACGCCCTCAACTTCTGGAGCGCGCTCTGCGGCGCGCTGGCGGTGGGCCTGCTTTGCCGTTACATGACCGGGTGGATCGACACCCGGATTGTGCTTGATGACGATTTGGGCGAGCGTCAAGCCAGCCAGGCCTCGATGCTGGCTGGCGTGTTTGCGGCGTTCGCCTTGGCCACAAGCATCCCCTTCTGGACGGCGGCGACGCGCGCCCACTACCTGTCTTTCCACGCCGTCCTCCTGTTGTTAGCGTTCAACCTGCTGCACGATTACCGGACCCAAGGAGGTCGCTGGCGTCCTTATGCGCTAGCTTTGCTTTGCGGCCTGGGGTGCGCTGAAACCGTTCTTTTTTGGGTCATGACACCCTATTTTGCCGCGGCCCTGCTGGTCTCCATGTACACGCGTGACGAGACCCCTTGGCGGCGCATAGTCGGCCTCACTCTGACCGGCCTCCTCGGCGCCAGCCTGTACGGCGTGGCGGCCTGGCAATTCACGGGGTCCTTGGGCGCGGAACTGCGCGGTTACACCGGATCGCTCTCCGTTTTCTCACGTATGTTTTTCGATCAGCTACTCCAGCTTCAGGCGATGTTCCCCCGCACGGGCTGGGTCTGGATTGTCGTGGCAATCTTTGCGCCCTGGCTGGTGATCCAGTTCGAGGCCCGGAACGGATTGAATCAGCGGCGAGAAGTGATCGTGATGTTCTTTCATGTGGTGCTGGTCTTTGGCGCACTGCTCGTTCAGCATAACGCCGCCTTCTTGCCGTGGTCGGCCTGGCTTCCCATGGGCCGCCTGCCGGTGCTCGAACTACTCCTGACCGCCATGGTCATCGGTTATTTAGCCGCCTTCTGGTTCTTGCGGTTTATGGATCCGGCGCTGCGCGTGGCGGCCGAGACTGGCGGGGACCAAGATCGGCCTTCAAATAAAGACGAGGCGTTCCTGATTCGCGGTCTTGCCGGCATGATGGGGGGTGCGCTGATCCTTTTCACCTTTTCCGCCGCTTTTCAAAACGCCACGCTTGCCACGGGTCGGCGAGCCGCATTTACCGATGCCTATGTGAAAGAAATCCTGGATCAGTCACAAGGCCGCACCTGGCTCGTAACCGATGGCTTGCTCGATGTGCAACTGAGAATCACCTCCCTTTGCCGGGGCCAGGCGCTGAACCTCATTGATCTTTCCTCAGAACGCAATCCGATCCAGATCCGCCGCTTGCGCCACGAGATCGCAAAATCCACTCTCTTCGCCGGCAGGTCTGCCACCCTCCGTAACGCGGCAAGTCTTGGCGCTGCGGCTTTTCTGCAGGAATGGCTCACAAGCGATACCAACGCCATCAGCCATCTGGCGTTCTATGCGCCGCCGGATCTGCTCATCGAAGCGGGTTTTCAACAACACGCGGACCGCCTGCTCTTTGTTGCCGCACAAGATGCCAAGTCGCTGATAAAACAGCCTCTTCTTGACGAGCATCAAGCCTTCTGGACCCGCATGGACAAACTTTTGGCCGGCACGACCCACGGAGACCCGGTCAATACGATGCGCGGCACCTTGCGGCGGCACGTGTCGATGGTCGCCAACAATTTGGGTGTCCTGCTCGAGGATCTGGGCCGCCCCGCCGAGGCGTACACCGCCTATCGCCAGGCCCTGAAGACCGACCCTGACAATTTCAGCGCCATGCTCAACCGCGTCGTGCTCACCCGCCACGAGATCATGACGGCCGAAAAGCCCGAGGCGGAGGCCGACGCCGTCAAGGCCCTGAATAAACTGAAACAAAGGCCCGATGCCGGACGGCTCGCCCGCTATTACGGTTATGTGCGCGTGCCGTCCGAGTTCTCCCGACAGAGCTCGGAGTGGATGCGTTTCGGACAGCCGAAAATGGCAACAGCCGCGCTGCGCCGTGCCATGGATATGGCCCCCGAAGACCAAAAATCAACGTTTTTGCAGGGCTTGGCGGCCATACAACTGGCCGACGGAAAAACGGCCGAAAGCGAGGCCCTGCTGCTGCGCGTCCTCAAGAAAACCCCGCTCGACACGCAAGCCTTGCTCGGCATGGTTCACCTCTCTTTAATGAAACAAGACGTGGCCGCAGCACGCTCCTGGCTGGGCGAGGTGAGACTGGCGGGCATGGCAGAAACGACTCTGGCCATCGAGGAGTCCACCATCGATATCGCGGCGGGGGAGTTTGACAAGGCGCAGCGCCGCTTACAGCAACTGACCGACAACGATTCGCGTAACCTTCAGGCCTGGGCTTTGCAGGCCAACCTGTTGTTATCCCAAGGCAAAGCAGCCCAGGTCGAACGCGACATTCTGCCGCGCATGCAGGGGGCCATGGACAAAGCCCCCCATTATCTGATTGCCCTGACCGAGGGCTTCACCTTGCGTGCCAAGGGCCCCGCCTCATTCACGGCGGCACGCGACGCCTTCCTGCGTGCGCTCAAAATGAATCCCGGGACGCGCTCAGTGCTCACGGAAGTTCTCAAGCTGGACTACGCCCTGAAAGATGAAGCGGCCACCGAAATCCACGCCGCAACCTTGTTGCGCTTAGACCCCGACGATGCGTTGGCCAATTATCTGATGGGCACGCTGCTGATCGGCCGGAACGATCTGGAGGGGGCTGAAGCGCACCTACGTCGGAGCCTGGCCACCCAGCCTTCCGCTCCCGCCTGGAACGATCTGGCCGAGACGCTGCGCAGGCTTGGCAAACTAGAGGAAGCAGAGAAAGCGGTTCGGCAAGCTCTCAACCTCGACCCGAAAAACGCCTTCGCCCACGATACCTTGGCCTGTATCCTCATCAACGCAGAACGACTCCCGGAAGCCCGGCAAGCTTCCGCCTTTGCCCGCACGCTGAATCCTGATGCGCTACCCCTCAAACTCACCGAGATCCGAATTTTGGCCCGCAACGGCGCACTTGTCGAAGCCCGTGAGCTGTTCCGTCAAGTGAGCATCCATAAAGAACGACTCTCCCCGCAGCAGGTAGTGGACCTCGATGCCGTCGGCGCTGAAATCAGAACGAAACGGTAAGCGCCCAGCGTGCGTCCCGGATGCGCACTATTCTCATTCATTCGGTGGCGTCCCGCGTTCCCGGCGTGTGTGGCCGCGTCCGGTAGGGATGGCTCCCCGAGCCGTCCGCCGGTCCGGGTTAGCGTACGCGAGAGATGCGTGGCCGCGGGGACCTGCGGACGTTTCGGGGAAACGTCCCTACCAGACGCGTCCCTGCGGCACCCCGGATGCGCGCTATTCATTCGGTGGCGGACGCGCCCCGGCGTGTGCGGCCGCGTCCGGTAGGGATGGCTCCCCGAGCCGTCCGCCGGTCCGGGTTAGCGTACGCCGGAGATGCATGGCCGCGGGGACCTGCGGACGTTTCGGGGAAACGTCCCTTGTCTGTTCCGTTTGTGGTAAGTTGGCGGTGATTTTTCCAACGGAAGTTGGAAAAGCGCCGGGAGAGGA
>JBBRJN010000021.1:0-13927 GCA_038219365.1 Kiritimatiellia bacterium
CTAAAAAAGTCCTTTTTCGCATTGACTTTTGGTGGGGCAAGGTGTTGAATAGTGTCAACAAAGGTCAAGGTATGGCGTTAACGGATGGACAGCGTGCTGTGACGACGGTTGGACCGGGTCTTCTGGTTGGCCGCTTCGACCATGCCATGGATCCCAAGAAGCGCCTCACAGTGCCTGCCGGCTGGCGGGATCTGATGGGGGCGCCGCCGTACGTGTACATCATGCCGGACCCGAGCGAGAGGTGTTTGAACCTGATTCCGCCGGCGGAGATGGAGGGGCGGCTTGAGAAGTTGCGGCAGCGTGCGCTTTTCGACAAGAAAGCGAGCGTTTCGTTGCGGGTGATCGGCGAGAACGCGGAGCAGGTGATGCTGGACGTCCAGGGTCGTATACGTGTCGGTGACCGGCTGCTGGCTTTTGCGCAGTTGAGCGACACGGTGGCGATGATCGGTTCGATGAATCGTATCCAGCTCTGGTCGCCGGCGCTGATGCCTGCGGCGGAGACGATCGACCAGGCCAAGCTGGCCGAGGCGTGCGAGGCTTTGGAGTTTTAGTTGCAGGCTGCGCGGGCTGCTGCCACGCGGATTGACAAGTGATTTGTATCGCGGACATGAACGCTACGTTTGAAATACGGACGCGGATTTCGGGCTGAAACGTTCTGTCGCGCGATCATTTTTGTAGGGTTTGTCTGGAGGGACTATGCACCTGTCGGTGTTGTTGCAGGAAACCGTGGAGGCCCTGGCGGTCGTGCCCGGTGGCAGCTACATCGATGGAACGCTCGGAGGAGCGGGTCACGCGTTTGAGATTCTGAAGCGCGCGGGGCCTACTGGCCGGCTGTTGGGCATTGACAGGGATACAGAAGCCCTGGCGCGCTCGGCGACGCGGCTGGCGGTGTTGTCTGGCGATCAGGTGCTGGTGCACGGGGCTCACGGTGAGCTTCGGCGCCTGGCAGAGGCGAACGGTTTTGCGGCAGTGAACGGCATGCTGCTGGACCTGGGTGTGTCATCGGATCAGCTCGACACGCCCGGGCGGGGGTTCAGCTTCCGGCTGGAGGGGCCCTTGGATATGCGCATGGATCCGACTCGGGGGGAGTCGGCGGCCGACCTGCTCGCACGGCTAGACGTGCAGTCCCTTACAGACCTTTTTAGACGCCTGGGCGAGGAGCCCCAGGCCTGGCGGATCGCGCAGGCGATCCTGCGCGAGCGGGAGAATGGCCCGATTGACACCACGGGCCGGCTGGCCGAGGTGGTGAGCGCGGCGCTGGGCGGAAGGAGCGGGCCGCGGCATCCTGCGACGCGGGTTTTTCAGGCCCTGCGGATGGCCGTGAACCGCGAGTTGGAGGACCTGGAACAGGCGCTGGAGGATGGCCTGAGGCTCCTCGCGCCTGGCGGGCGGCTGGCGGTGATTACGTTCGAGAGTTTGACGGACAGGCTGGTGAAGCAGTGTTTTGTGGCGCACGCCGGCAAGTGGGTCTCGCTACAGCAGGGCGGAGAGCGGTGGGAAGGTGTGCTGCCGGCGGTTGTGAAGGTGACGCGGCACCCGCTGGAGGCGGGGCCGGACGAGTTGGCCGCGAACCCGCGTGCGCGTTCGGCAAAATTGCGGGTGGTACAGCGGTGCGAGGCCCCGGCTCATCGCCGCGACAAGGATTTTCACGTTTTGTAACGGTTTTACAATGGATGCAGGGACAACCCACAGGAGGGTTTAAAGATGAGACGGAATCGAAAGAGGCTGGTGCATGCCAGAGTGTTGCCGCGTTCGGCGGCTGGGATCATCGTATTATTTGTGAGCGTGGTTTTGAGCTATTGGTTCATGGATTCCAAGTGTGCCCAGCTCGGGCAAGAGATTCGCAAGCACGAGCAAAAGTATGCTCAGCTTGACGATGAGCGCGTGCGTGAAGAGGCGCGGTGGAACGAGAAAAAGACGCCCGAAAAGCTGGAGCAGGCCATGCTGCAGCATGGTATCGCGATGAGTTATCCCACGCCGGAGCAGGTGGTCCGTGTCGATGGGGCGGGGGTGCCACTGGCCGGGCAGCTTTCGGTCGTGAGGTTCCAGCGGAACAGGAACGCGAGCGAACGGGTTGCCAAGGCCAGTACGCGGTGAGTGCCGCAGCGGGAAGGTGACAGGACACGATGCACGAACGCGGCATACAGATTCGTATCTGGATTGTTGCCGCCGCGCTGTTTTTGGCACTTTGCGGGTTGGGCGTGAAACTCGCGTTCCTGCATCTCGCCAACCATTCGAAGATCACACGCGAATACAAGTGCACGCTCCTGGGATTGCGCGGGCGCATCTTTGATTGTAATGGCAGTCAGTTTCCCATGGCGGTGAGCCTGCCCGCGCGCCAGTTTTATCTGGATCCCCTCGCTGTCAAAAAAGCCCACGACACGCGCCAGATCGCGAAAACAGTTGCCGACGGACTGAACCTCAAAGAGTCTGATGTTTTGGCCAAGTTTAGCCAGTCCGATTCGCGGTATATCAAGCTGGGCATCTCGGACAACGACCGGATCTTTGACCTGTTGGGAGACGCCAAGCACATCAGTGGCGTCGGCTCAGAGGAACATGTGATCCGCTCTTATCCGCAGGGCCGCCGCATGTCGCATGTTTTGGGATTCGTCAACGACATGGGCGTCGGCGGGGCGGGGGTTGAGCAGCAGTTCAACCGGTATCTGACCGGCACGCCGGGACTGATCGAGAGCGAGGTGGACGCTGGGCGGCGCGAGATTTGGAGCCGCCGCAAAACTTTTGTTGCCCCGATTCCCGGATCCGACGTTTATCTGACACTTGACCACAACCTCCAATATGAGGTGGAAACAACGATCAAAGAGGTCGTCGAAAAGTTTCATGCGACCAGCGGCTGGGCGATTGTGGAGCGGATCAAGACCGGCGAGATTTTGGCGATGGCCTCTTACCCCGACTTTGAACCGCAGAACTATGGCGATGAGACCATCGACGTTTGGCGTAACAATGCACTGGCGATTGTTTATGAGCCAGGGTCGATTATGAAGGCCATCACCGTGTCGGCGGCGCTGAACGAGCATCTGGTGACGCCGGATACGATCATGGATGTGGGTGAGGGCGTCTGGTTCTATGCGGGGAAGCCGTTGCGTGACCATGTTACGGGACGCATTAACGTGAGCACCGCCTTGAAAAAATCCAGCAACATCGCCTGCGCCAAAATCGGCATCATGCTGGGAGAGAAGCGGCTGGACGCCTATTTGCGCGCGTTTAACTTTGGTGCCAAGCTAGGAATTGAGCTGCCGGGTGAAGAGCGGGGCATTCTTGCACGCGTCAAGGATTGGGACAAGCTGAAAATATCCCGTGTGCCTATCGGGCAAGGGGTTGCGGTGACGGGCCTGCAGATGGTTAACGCCTACTCCGCACTGGCGAACGACGGGGTGCTCATGAGGCCCTACATCGTGGACAGGGTCGTCGCCTCAGGGGGCGAAACGATCTTCAAGGCCAAACCGAGTGTTCTCGGGCGCCCCGTGAGGCCCGGCGTGGCACGTGCGGTGCGTGAGATGCTGGTCGGCGTGACCGAGGAGGGCGGCACGGGCAAGCATGCGCAAGTGCCGGGCTACTCGGTTGGAGGCAAGACGGGGACGGCCCAGAAATCGGTGCGGGGCGGCTACTCGAGCACGGATTACTATGCGTCGTTCGTGGGCTTCGTTCCCGCCTCTGCACCGGTTTTTTGTGTGTTGGTTTCTGTTGAGCGTCCGCAGCCGCAGCATACCGGCGGCTTTGTTTCGGCACCGGCCTTTGCGAAGATCGCTGCGACGACGGCGCGGTATCTCGAAGTCCCGCCGGATTTGCCGTTTGAAGAGGATGAGGCTGAACCCGAGCAACGCTGAGTCTGACGGCACCCTGCGACCGGCAAAAGCCGGAGAGGAGCAAGCATGAAGTTTTCGGATATTCCTGAGTTGGCTGCATGGCTGGTGGACAAGGTGCCGGGCGTGGCCTTTAGCGGTGTGCAGTGCGACTCGCGCCGCATCAAGCCGGGCGACCTTTTTGTCGCGCTCAAGGGGTGTCATGACGAGGGCGGCAACTATGCGGGCGCTGCGCTGACGCGCGGAGCGGCGGCGGTCGTGTCCGAGACGCCGCTGCGCGAGTGTTCCAAAAATCTGATTGTGGTGAAAGATGCGAGGCAGGTGCTCGCCTGTCTTGCCGCCGCTCTCAGCGGCTGGCCGACCCGCAAGCTGAGTGTCTTCGGAATCACCGGCACCAATGGAAAAACGACGACAGCGTGGCTGTTGCGTGAGATGCTTCGCGCCGGTGGCCGGAATCCAGGGCTGCTGACGACGGTGAAGGTCGAGTACGGCGATCGCGAGATTCCCGCCACGCGCACAACGCCCGATGCCTGCGAGATCCAGAGCCTGTTGGCCGCGATGCAAAACGCCGGATGTGACTCAGCCGTGATGGAGGTCTCGTCCCACGCGCTGGACCAGCAGCGGGTGGCCTGTGTCCGGTTTGCGGGCGCAGCCTTCACTAACCTGTCGCAAGACCACCTCGATTATCATGACACGATGGAAGCGTACTTCAAGGCCAAGCAGAAGCTATTCGCACAACTCGCCAGCGAAAATCCCGGCGCGCCGGCGGTCTGCTTCCGTGAGGCAGGCTATGGCGAGCCCATGGTGGAGTATCTTAAAACGCTGCCGCTGAAGCTCGTGACGTGCGGGTTCTCCGAAGGGGCTGACCTGCGGGCTGAAGCGATCACGGTGACGCCGGACGGAAGTCGCTTCGAACTCGTGACGCCGCAAGGCCAGCGCAAATCCATTCGCGTCCACCTGGCCGGACGGTACAACATTGCGAACATGCTGTGCGCAGCGGGCGTGGCGTTGGAGGCGGGAGTTTCGCTGGAGGCGGTGGCCTCGGCGCTGGAGGCGGCGAAACCGCGATGGGGCCGGCTGGAGCGCGTTCCGGTGGAGGTGCCGGCAACGGTGTTCGTGGATTATGCCCACACCGATGACGCGCTGACAAACGTGCTTTCCACGTTGCGCGAGATGACGAAGGGCCGGCTGACGGTGGTGTTCGGCTGCGGCGGCGACCGTGATCGCAAGAAACGCCCGCTGATGGGCCGCGCGTGTGCGGCCGTGGCGGACCGGCTGGTGATCACGTCCGACAATCCGCGCACGGAAGAGCCGATGGCGATTATCGGGGAAATTCTGGCGGGCGTGCCCGAAGGGACGGCGTATGTGGTCGAACCGGACCGGCGTGCGGCGATCCGCCACGCGTTGACGGGGAGTGCTGCGGGTGATGTCGTGGTCGTGGCAGGAAAAGGCCATGAGCCTTTCCAAGAACTGGCTGGGCGCACGATCTCATTCGACGACCGTCAGGTGGTGACCGAAGAGGCGGCCAAAATCAGGTCCGAAGCGTAAGGCGGGGTATCACGTGAAAAACAGGTTGCCAATCATCGGGGCTCAGGCTTTTACGGAGTGGGTTTCCGGCGTGACGAAAGCGGTGCCTCCGACCTTCTGCGGCGTGACGCAAGACACGCGGAAATTGACTCCGGGCTGTCTTTATGTGGCCTTGCGCGGCGAGCATTTCGACGGCCATGACTTTGTGGGGCAGGCCTTGCGTTCAGGGGCGGCTGCCGCTTTGGTTGAAGCGTCGTGGCAGGCCCCTTCCGAGGCGGCGTCGTGGCCGCTCATTCGCGTGCGCAATACGCGGCAGGCCTTGAGCGATGCGGCTCGCGCGTGGCGCCGGCAGAGTCAGGCCTTGGTCGTGGGGCTCACCGGCAGCTCAGGCAAGACCACGACAAAAGAGATGGCTGCGGTGCTGTTCTCCGCGGGTGGAACGGTCTGCGCCACGCAGGGAAACATGAACAATGAGATCGGCCTGCCGCTGAGTTTGCTGTCGATGCCCGCCGACACGGCATTCGGCATTTTCGAAGTCGGGACAAACCATCCGGGGGAGGTCGCGTACCTCGCTGATGTGCTCCAGCCGCGGGCGGCTCTGATCTCGAGTATCGGGTGTGCGCACATCGAGCATTTCGGCTCGGTTGCGGCGATCACGCTCGAAAAGGGCGCGCTGCTCCGCGCGCTGCCGCGAAACGGGTTCGCCGTTCTCTGCAAAGAGACGACGGGCTTCAGGCAGCTCGCGGAGCTGTCTAACGCGCCGGTCGTGACGACCTCGCTGGCGACGAGCGAGGCGGATTTCATCGGTGAGCTGTTGGAGCCGGTGAGCGGGACCCTGCGCGTGATCGAACGTGAGTCAGGTATTGAGACCGTGCTGCGCAGCGGGCTGCCGGGTGAGCATAACGCCTCTAACTTGCTTTTGGCCTTTGCAGCGGCGCGAGCGGCGGGCGTGCCCTCGCAGGAGGCCGCGCAAGCGCTGCTGAACCTGTCGTTGCCGGGGATGCGGTGGGAAGTTTCGACGCTGGGTGGCGTGACGTTCGTGAATGACGCCTACAACGCCAACCCGCAGAGTATGGTGGCGGTGCTGCGGACCTTCATTAAACTGCCGTGCGAGGGCCGTCGTGTTGTGGTGCTGGGAGATATGCTCGAGTTAGGTTCGCACGCGGAAGCCTTGCATCGCGACGTGGGCCGGTGCGTGGCAGAATTATCCCCTGATTTGTTGGTGGCTGTTGGCGACGACACGGAACGCTATGTCGTCGAAGAGGCGGTGAAGGAAGGGTACGACGCTTCGCGCGTGTGTTGTTTCAAAGATGCGGCGGCAGCGTCGTCCGCAGCGAGCGATCTATTCAGACCGGGTGACTGCGTGTTGCTTAAAGCGTCGCGCGGCATGAGATTGGAGCGGATCCTTGATGACAGGCAAGTATGATCGTGTGAACGCCCTTGTGTTGGGTGCGGGCGTGAGCGGTGAGGCAGCGGCGTTGCTGTTGCTGGCGCGTGGCGGCAGCGTGCTGCTGGTCGATGAGGGCGAGGAGGCGAAAAGCGTGGCAGCTGCAGCGCGCGTGCGGCAGGCTGGCGGGCGCGTGGTCTTCGGCGGCGGAGAACTGCCGCGCGAGATGTTCGATGTGTGCGTGGTGAGCCCCGCGTTTACGATGTGTCATGCGTGGGTTGAGGCCTGCCGCAACCGCGGTATCCAGATGATTTCCGAGTTGGAACTGGGCGGCTGTTACTGGCAGGGTAAGATTCTGGCCGTGACCGGCAGCAAAGGAAAAAGCTCCGTTGTCAAGTTCTGCGCTGACACCTTTGACCTTGCGGGCTTGTCAGCCTCGCCCGCCGGCAACTACGGGATACCGCTCTGCCGGCTGGTCTTGGAAAAGCCGCTGCTGACGTGGGCGGTAACCGAGGTGAGCTCGTTTCAGATGGAGCACACGCCGACGTTCTGCCCCAACATTGCGATCCTGCTGAACCTCCAGGCTGATCACCTCGACCGCCATGTCGACATGGCGGAATACAAGGCGCTTAAGCTGAAGATGTTCACGACCCTGCGTCGCGGAGGCTGCGCGCTGCTGCCCTCGCAGCTGGACGATGAGGGGTGTGTGCCGGAGGGGATCACGCGGTGGCGGTTCGGCGCGGACGCGGGATGCGACTGGGCGTATGCGGACCATGCGGTGATGGGCATGCTCGACGGACGGCTCTGCAAGATTGAGATGGCTGGCACCTGGTTTGACAACGAGATCCTGGGGCTGTCGGCCGCGGCGGCCGTGGGTGCCTTGCGTTATGCCGGATTGAGTGATGCGCAGATCGAACACGGGTTATCGGCGTTCCAGCCGTTGGCGCACCGGGTCCAACGGGTGGGGGAGAGCCGGCGTGGCGTCTGTTTTGTGGATGACTCGAAAGCGACCAGCCTAGCGGCGACTGCGGCCGCTTTGAGGATGGTCCGCAAGCCGGTCCGACTGATAGCCGGAGGGCTGTTAAAAGAGCACGATCTCGAAAGCATAAAAGAGTTGCTGACACAAACCACCAAAAAAGTATATCTTATTGGACATTGTTCTGGGGAAATGTTTCAAGCATGGGCGTCGGCGCTTCCTTGCGAGGAGTGCGGGACGCTTGAACAGGCCGTAGCGGCGGCGGTGCGGGATGCCCAAGCGGGAGAAACCGTATTGCTGTCACCCGGAACAGCCAGCTTCGATCAATTTACTAGCTATCGGGAAAGAGGAGAACGTTTCACTGCACAGGTTCGCGCGGTTGCGGATCTCTGAGCGTTTCTTTTCTGAGGGCAAGAAGGACAAGGAGACACAATGAATCGTCAAACCATTCGTATTGTTGCGGGCGTCAATCTGGTGGCAGGTTGCCTCTTGTTACAAGGATGCGGAATGTTTAGCAAGAAGTCGGATCAGACAACAACGACGGTGCCCGGTAGTGAGATTCCGCCCGTTGCGACGGCTCAGATCGAGCCGACAGTGCCCACGGCCTCGGTTGAGACAGCTCCTGTTGAATTGTCGCCTGTTCAGAGCACCACGTCCTATACGGTTCAAAAGAATGACATGATTACCTCAATCGCGTACAAGTATGGTGTCCGCTGGCAGGATGTCATGGCTGTGAATCCGGGCCTCGACGCGAAGAAACTGCGCGTGGGACAAGTGATCCAGTTGCCGGGTCAGGTGGATGTCGCCAAAGCTCGCCATGTGCCGGTGTCGACACCCAAAGCGGGTGCGGCCAAAACGTCTGCGCCGAAAGCTTCCAGTCATGCCGCGCCGGCCGTGTCGGGTCCGATGACGACCTATGCGGTGAAGAGCGGCGACTCGCTCTCGGTGATCGCGTACAAGCACGGGGTCAAGACCGCCGCGCTGCGCGAGGCGAACGGGCTGAAAAGCGACCGGATCACGGTCGGCCAAAAGCTGAAGGTTCCGGGCGCGAAGAAAACGCCGGAAGCGACCGCTGCGGTTAAGAAGAGTGATTCGGCTACTGCATCGAAGACGCTCGCACCGAAGACGCTCGCGCCGAAGGCGGGTGCTGCTAAGGTCGTCGAGACCAAGCCGGTTGTGACGCCTCCTCCGCCTGCGGTGACGCCTCCGCCGGCCAGCACGCCTGCGGTCGAGTCCGCCCCGGTGAAGCTCGATGCCCCGACTGCGCCTGTTGCCGAGAGCAGCACGCAGACGTATACGGTCAAAGAGGGTGAAGATCTCTACGCGGTCGCGATCCGCTGGGGCGTGAGCCCGAGCGATCTGAAGGCGCTGAACAATCTGACCTCCACCGAGCTGAAGGCCGGTACGGTGCTTAAGATTCCGGGCGCGGCTCAGTAACTCTCGGAAGGCGCTATGCGCAAGACACTGGCTACCTTATCTCTGACCGTAGTCATTCTTCTGGGTTTAGGAATTGTTCTGCTGGCGACAGCCAGTGCAGTGCGGGCTCAAGGCTTATACGCCGACCCGCACTTTTTTGTTAAACGCCAGTTGCTGTGGCTTGCCTTATCGGTGGCGGTGGTTTTCGCGCTTAGCCGATTCGATTACCATTGGTGGAAAGAAACACCGCTCCTGCCGGTCGGGTTCTACGTTGTGGTGGTGGTGGCCTTGGTTTTGGTCTTTTTTCCGGGGATCGGCGGCAAGGTCAAAGGCAGTTGCCGCTGGCTCAATCTCGGGCCGCTACGCATGCAGCCCAGTGAGTTTGCCAAGGTCTTGACCGTGGTGGCGATGGGTGTTTGGATGGATCGCATCGGCTGGCGTGTCGGACAGTTTTGGAAGGGCGCGTTTTTCCCTGCCGCGGGACTGGCCGTTGTCGCGGGGCTGTTGGTCATGGAGCCTGATTTCGGTTCGACCCTCGTCGTTGCCGTTGCTGGCGGTGCCATGATGTTCGTGGTCGGCACGCGCCTCGTCTATCTGGCAGGGATCGGCATGGGCGGCGTTGCGCTGGTGGGCACGGTTATCGCCGCGAACGCCAACCGCATGGGGCGTATCACGGCATGGTTGCACGGCGAGGAGAGCACGTCGTCTGCCGCCTACCAGTTGCAGCAGGCCATTCTCGCGTTCAAAAACGGCGGGCCTTGGGGCGTGGGCTTTAACCAGAGCATCCAGAAGTACAACTATCTGCCAGAGGCGCACACCGACTTCATTTTCGCGATCGGCGGCGAAGAGTTCGGCTTCATATTTTCAATCGCAGTGGTGCTGGCCTATGCGGTCATTCTCGTTTGCGGCATCTTGATCAGCATGCGTGCGCCGGACCGCCTCGGACGCCTGCTGGCGTTCGGCATGACGTTACTGCTGGTGTTTCAGGCCGCTTTCAATATCGGGGTGGTGACCGGGTGCTTGCCGACCAAGGGATTGGCGCTGCCCTTTATCAGCTATGGCGGAACGAACCTGATCACGGCCCTGTTCGCCGTCGGTACGCTGTTCAACGTCGGCCTGCATGTCGACGTGTTCGACGAGCGTATGCACACCCAGGTGGTGCGCAACGCCGTCAAGCAGGTCTAGTGCGTTTTTACTTATGCCGCCAAGCTGCGTTTGACCACAGCCATGGTGTCGCGCTGACATGCGGCCACAAACGCCTGTGCTTTTATAACCTTCTCGCGTGTGGCAGCCGGTTGTTTGACCATCTGCGCTACCGCACCCGGAAGGCGTGCGAGGTCGGTTTCGTCGTCAAAGTCGAAAAGCCACTCCCCAAGCCCGATGTCGCGCCACATGAAACCCTTGCTGGTCTGCTCGGCGAAACGGCAGACGATCACCGGCACGCCGTTGCCGATGCACATGATCGGCGAGTGCATCTCCAGCCCGAACAGCCCCGCCGAACGCATGTAGGTACTGAGCGCCTCTGCTGTCAGCCAGAACTGCTCATGCCAGACTACGCTCTTGCGGACGTCTTCCGGCAGCTTATCAGCGACCGCTGTCCGGCCTCGGCCCCGCCGTAGGTAATGCCGTATACGCCGAAGGGCTTGCCCGTGTGCTTCACGAATGCGGCCACATCTTTGTGCGCAACCAACGAGGGGCCCGAACCGTGCAGCAGGAAAATCGCACCATGCGACCGCCTCGCCGAGTTCCGCGTTGGAGGCCTTGCCAGCCGATCCGATCGAGCCTTTCACAATGCGCAACTTCATCGATTCCTTCGGTGGCGGCGGCGTCCCAGCGGCGTGTTTAGCCGCGTATGTAGGACGGCTTCTCTCCAAGCCGTCCGCTGGTGTCCCCGTTTACCCATCCGGTGCGCCGCATGTGTAGCCGCATTGTCCGGCAGACGGCTTGGAGAGAAGCCGTCCTACTGCTGCGGCTCGCCTTTCATGCGCTGTACCCTGCATCTGCTCCTGCATCTTCCACTACTCACTACTCACTCCCCCCTTCGCCGCCGCAGCCCAGATAGACGGCTTTCCCTGCCGGTCTCGCGCCAAGTGGGCTAGGCGTTATCCCGGCTTCGCCAGAGCGCCGGCGTACAACCGTACCGCTCTACGAATACTCGCGAAAAGTAACTGGCGTAAAGGAACCCGGCTTGCCGGCCGATTTCCGCAACGGGCACGCCGGGCGCTTCCTTCAGCCGGAGGGCGGCAGACTCCAGCCGCAGCCCGAGCAGGTGGTGCGCGGGTGACTCGCCCGTCACCCGTTGCACATGTCTTGTGAAATGCGTCACGCCCAGACCGCACGCCTCAGCCATGCCCCGTACGCTCCACGGCTCGGCCAGACGCGGCCGCAGTTCCTCCAGAAAAAGGCGCACGCTGCGAGAGGCATCGGTCAGGGCCGGGCTGAAGCGCACCGGCTGGCTCTCGAACAGGTCGAAGAGTTCAAGCAGCAGCGCGTTCACCGCCACGACGACCCGTGACCCGCGGTGCGGTGCCTCCGGCTCCTTGGCGATCCGCACCAGCCGGCCGAAGACCTCCGCGAGCGCTTCGGGAACCGGGCGGATCACATCCTCGTTCTGCCGCAGCGAACGGGTCAGAAAAGCCACCTCGCTTTTCGTCAACATGACCCACGGTGGCCACGCCCACTCTTGGTGTGGATGGCGCACGCCGACATCGAGAATCAGCCAGCCCACCTTGCCGGGCGTGAAAACCGGGCAACCGACGGAGTGGACCTGCCACGGACGGGTGACCAGCAGTTCGCCCGGACGCAGCACGTAGCGCCTGCCCTCGACCGTCACCGGAGTCTCGCCCGAAAGCGACATCGTTAGCTCGATACCTTCGTTACGGTGCGGCGGCAGTCCGTAACGCTGTTCGCCCTGCGCCTTCCACACGCCCAGCGAACAGACCCCCGGCGCTTCGCCCGCTTTGAGCGCAACGCCGGGATAGCTGTGGCGCCCCAGCGCGTACAACTCCATCTCGCCGGCCTCAACCGCCCGCGTCAGCGGCAGGCAGTCGTCGGCGCGATGAATCTCATTTCCGTTTCGGTACCGTATCGTCCGCATGGCAATTCCCACTTTTGCTTAACGATAGCACAGGTATCCGC
This sequence comes from Kiritimatiellia bacterium, assembly GCA_038219365.1. Lineage (GTDB taxonomy): Bacteria > Verrucomicrobiota > Kiritimatiellia > RFP12 > UBA1067 > JAHFSX01. The sequence goes on from JBBRJN010000021.1 coordinate 12,266, forward strand.
AAACGACAAAGAACCATTAGAGAGCCCTACTTCACCTCGCCCGTCGCAGCCCACTCGGAGCCGCGCAAGATCAGCGCCTTGCACCCGGCATTGTTCAGCGCCTTGGCGTCGTGCCCGAGAACCAGATTGAAACAACGCCCCTGACCGAGCTGCGTCGTCCAGGCGAACGGCTCCAGCTCGCCCGACCCCTTGTTCTCCTTGCTGACCACGCCGGTCGCCAACACGTGCCGTGCGGGGTTGCGGTTCGCGATCTTCTGCCACGGCTCGTCAAAGGTTTCGAAGTCCGCTAGGCCGCGCATGACCGGATGCGACTTGTCCGCGACGTTCACCGTGAAGGCCTGCGTGTGCGGGTGGAAGGTGTCCTTCTCCCACGCGCCGCCCGTCAGCGACTGGAACTCGGGCCAGTCGTAGAACAGGCTGCCGCCCGCGTGCAGCACGAAGAACCCGCCGCCTTTCTTGACCCACGCGAGGAACGCCGCCTTGGTTTCCGCCGTCCATTCGCGCTTGTCCTGGCCGAAGGTGTTCCAGTTGCAGAAGACCAGCTCATACCCGTCGAAATCCGCCGGTTTCATCTCCCACGGGTTCTCCGCCACCGTCACCGCGAACTTCGGCGACGCCGCGAAAATGGCCTTGAGCGCGGCGGTCGTCTCCTGCCAATTGTGGTTGTTCGCGCCGGTGAGCAGCAGCACGCGGGGCTTTCCGGCGTTCTCCGCTGCCACCTTGCCTTCGGCGGCCCACCGGACACCATTGGACAGGAGCCGCTGATAGTTCGGGTTCCCGTAGCCGCTGGGACCGTGTGCGAGCAACAGGTAAAAGACGCGGCTTTTGCCATAGTGCGTCGTCCACGCGATATCATGGCCCGCATTAGGAGCATCGCACGTCAGCAGCGCGTGCACACCCGGTGCGACGTAGAACCGGCCATAGATCTCGTCGTGAATGCTGAAATCCGAAACCCCCTTCGTGATCGGATGCTCCTTGTCGGCAACAGCCACATTGAAATCAACCCCTTCGGCAAAGGTGGAGGCTGGATAATTCTTGCCTTCAATGGTCATCGGCTTAGCCAGCCAAGCACCGCCTATGATGTTGCGATATTCGGGCCAGTCGGGGTGCGCGCCGAGGTTGTGATGCGTGGCGACGAGACCGATGCCTGTGTTAAGCAAATTCGTAAAGGCGGACCGCTGCGCTGGCGTGAACTTTTGGGCCATGTCGTACATCACGATCACGTCGTAATCCCTCTCCAATCCCGGCTTCAGCAGGTCGGCCTGTTTCGGCAGTTCAATCTTCGTATAAGTCACGCCCGACATAGCGTCCCACATCGCGAAGAACGCTTTTGTATCGAAACCGTGCCCGCCATAGGTCAGCAGCACGCGGATCTGTCCAGGCTTGGCAGTCGGCTCACGGGAACGTTCGCCCTCCACCTTCGCCACTGGAGCTGGAGGGCGAGTGCCCTCACGAGCCGCCCCCGCCTCCAACAGCTCCAACCCGCTCACCAACGCCTGGTCACGCTTGGTCTTGAAATCGACCACGATCTTGCCCGCCGCATCCGCCGTCACCTCGGCCCGCTCCGTGACCGCCTTCATCTTCTCGCCCGTCTTCGCGATGATGTCGTAATCGGTCAGGATCGCCTTTCCGTTAGCCAGCACGTCGCAGACGCGTCCCGGC
>JBBRJN010000022.1:0-13918 GCA_038219365.1 Kiritimatiellia bacterium
CCCTCGGTGCCCGGCCCGGTCCTGCGCTCCGGTCTATGCCCGTACGGCGGGACGTCCACGCCCGGGAGCGCAGCGTACGGGCCGGACCGCCGGCGACGCGCCCTGCGAGCGACACGCGCACACCTGCCGCACGCCGTACGCACGCCGGGCGTCCGAGACGTGCCGCCCGTACTTGCGGGGACCGGGCCCGGACCGGCGCTCCGGTCCATGCCCGTACGGCGGGACGTCCACGCCCGGGAGCGGCAGCGTACGGGCCGGACCGCCGGCGACGCGCCCTGCGAGCGACACGCGCACGCCTGCCGCACGCCGTACGCACGCCGGGCGTCCGAGACGTGCCGCAGGGGATAGCTGGTGCGCTTTTTTTTTAACCGTCGAATTATTCGATGTCTTCAATACCGCTTCGCTTGTAAGACAACTATGGGTTGCGGTCTATGCCCGCGTTAGAATTGAAGCTTACAACCGTCCACGCTTGATAATGAGGGACAGGACAGAAATATCGGCAGGATTCACACCTGAAATACGACTCGCCTGACCTAAATTTTCTGGCCTGATCCGCATCAATTTTTCCCGGCTTTCAAAACGGAGCGACGTTATTTTTTGATAATCCAACCATTCTGGAATACGAACAGCCTCTTCGTTCTTAGCTCGGACGGCAGCCCGTTCTTCTTGAGCAATGTAACCTGCATATTTAACCCGGATCTCGACCTGTTCAACCACCTCGCTAGGCAAATCAGTGCGGCTTTGCGGTAAATCACCATAGGTTACTCCCGGTCGCGACAGAATCGTTGCCAACGGCACACCTGCCGCCCTCACCAGGGTCAACCGCTCAATTTCCAGACAAACACCCGCTTCATACTCACGCGTCTGTATCCGGCACCGCTCATCGGCGACGCCTAAATAGTCGGCCTGCGTTAAGAGACGATACCGTGCATTATCCTGCCGCAAGATCAACCGACGCTCTGCACGCGAAGTGAACATGCGATAAGGTTCATTGGTGCCTTTCGTCACCAGGTCGTCGATCATCACGCCAATATAGGCATCCTGCCTGCTTAGCATCAGCGGGGGTCGCTGCTGGACGCGTAAGGCAGCATTGGCACCTGCCATAAACCCTTGCGCAGCGGCTTCCTCGTATCCCGTTGTTCCATTCACCTGGCCCGCAAAATAGAGTCCAACGATCCGCTTACTCTCCAGCGTGGGGCGTAATTCACGCGCATCGATGCTGTCATATTCAATCGCATAGGCATAGGCCGCAAACTCTGCATGCGCTAGACCCGGCACACTATGGACCATCTCCACCTGTACATCGCGCGGCAAGCTGTTTGATAGCCCGTTAGGATAAATCCAGTCCGTATCGCGCCCTTCAGGCTCTAAAAATACATGGTGTCGGTCCACGTCCAAAAATTTAACTACTTTATCCTCGATCGATGGGCAGTATCTTACTCCCGTGCCCGTTATTGAACCCCCGTACAGCGCACTGCTGGCTAAGTTATCCCTGATAATCTGATGTGTCTGAGCCGTCGTGTGGGTCAGCCAACAAGGAACCGAGCCCTTTACCTGATACCCGTGAAGAGGGTCTGAGATGTTCCACGTGGAACATTTTTTTTGGCTTTCGGACGTTTCACCCCCATTCAGGTCATTCGTGCCGGAATCAACCTTCTTTCCGTCGTGGTGATCCGTGACCCGCGCCTTTGCGGCTTCCAAATGTTCCACGTGGAACATTCTGGCTTTCATTGAAAACAAGGGGGGCGGCTCATCTCCCGGCTGAATGACGGTATCAGACCAGTCAATGCTCGCTGCCAGAAGGCGGGGCGGCGTACCCGTCTTTAAACGGAACATTTCAAAACCCGATTTTTGAAGCGCAGCCGACAGCGTATCAGCAGCCGGACGCCCGTCTCCTCCGCCCGGAGCAGACTCCTTGCCGATATGAATTCGCCCTTTCAAAGCCGTTCCGGTCGTCAAAACCACCGCACGAGACTTGACTGGGCCGATAGTCTTCCCGATGATGCCCCTTACGGTTGCCGCATCAATATTCAGACCGATCACCTCGTCCTCACAAATAGTCAGATGAGCGGTGAGTCGCAAAACCTGTTGCATCCGTAGCGCATACTTTTTTTTATCGCACTGTGCCCGCGTGGCTCTTACGGCTGGCCCGCGGCTGCCATTGAGCGTCTTAAATTGAATTCCACAGAGGTCTGTGTTGATTCCCATTTCACCGCCAAGGGCATCCAACTCATAAACCAAGTGAGACTTGGCAAGCCCTCCAATCGAAGGGTTGCAAGGCATCTTGGCAATTGCCGCGGCTTGACCGGTTATCAGCAAGGTTTCACACCCCATGCGCGCAGCCACAAGCGCCGCCTCCGCGCCGGCATGCCCGCCACCGACCACGATCACATCCCAAATCTGGCCTCGCACGAGCGGGTTAATGTCGATTCTGTCTTCATGATTAATCATGCCGTTGTTGCAACCTCATCTTGTTTTTACTCGATTTAAAGTGTAACACTGCCACTGATTTTAGAAAAACAAATTTGACCAGTATCACGGAATTCGGATGGGGGGGCGATTCAGTTTCGCGGAGACCGAACCGAACCAAAGGAGGAATTAGAAGTTAGGATTAGTCCAACACACTTAGTCGGTTACGCTTAGTCCAATTGCATGCTCGTTGCTCTACAGGTGTTTGCTGATTAAGAGAAGCGATCAAGTGTGGCAGGCTAAGTGTACGAGACTAAGAAAGGAGCTTTTTTTATAATCTATCGACAGGCACGAATTTGATTAATCGATACTTAATTATCGTTTAATTAGAACGAAAAATAAGTTGCAACTAATTGTTAATTAACATGTTATACATTTCATGTTAGGGTTGTAAACGGAACGTCCACAAGTATTGATAAACACTTATCAACGTGTTATCAACAGGGGGCGTTTACGATGAAAAGCAAGTTATTTACTCGGTAAAACCACACTTATTTGAGTGGTTGCCTCATTAGGATTCGAACCTAAACAAGCAGCTCCAGAGGCTGCTGTGCTACCGTTACACCATGAGGCAATGAATCTGATCTCTCAAAAAGAAAAAGAATAGTATCTAATACCCGGCTCTAAAAGCAATCCTGTTTTACACATTTTTGCTAACTGATCCGCAGCGGCATCAGCACATACAGGAAGGGGATGCTGCATTTAAGGAGCGCGGGACTGTGTCCATCGTTCAGCTCGATAAAAATTTCATCATCGTCGATATTCTTCAATGGATCCATCACATACTCAGGATTAAAAATAATCGAAATTTCTTTACCGGCATACTTGACCGGTACCGTATCGCGCCCCTCGCCCACATCCGGCGTGTTCGTGGAAATCGTCAACTGATTAGCCGAGAAGGTCAAGCGCATCGCATTAGACTTATCTGTGGTGACCACAGAGACACGGCGCAGGGCGGAGAGCAGTTGTTCACGCTCGATCACGACGCGCTCGTCACACGCCCCAGGAATCACCTGCCTGTAATTCGGATACACGCCATCGATCAATTTGCTGCTTAGCATGGTGGTTCCGATTTCGAAAATCACCTGATTTTTTTGCGCGTAGATCTTCAAATCCCCATCGTTTCCAAGAATGCGCATCAGCTCACTAACCGCTTTGGTCGGCAGCACCATTTCAATCTCAGCTTCAGGCGGAAATTCAATCTCATGCTCCACAAGCGCCAGCCGGCGTCCGTCTGTTGCCACCATGGTCAGCTTATTCTCTTTAAAGGCCAGCAACACGCCATTTAGCACGCGACGTGTTTCGTCCAAAGAAACCGCGTAGCTAGTTTTGCGCAGCATTTCCCGGAACGCTCCCTGATCGATGCGGTAACAAAATTTACCCTCCGTGACCGGCACCGGGGGAAAGTCACGCATGGGCAACCCGATGATTTTAAAATAAGATGAACCACACTGCACACTGGCAACGTCGTCATCGTTCACTTCAACCAGAATCTTATTCTCATTCAACTCACGGATAATGCTAGCTAACCGCCGTATGGGTAATGTCGTTGTTCCTGGCTGCTCAACTTCGCATTCAACGAAGCAGCGCTCGGAAATATCAAGATCCGTCGTCGTGATGCACAACTGGTTTCCTTCGGCATGAATCAGCGCATTGGAAAGGATCTGCAGCGACCCCTTTGCGGAGACGACATTTTGAACGGTTTGCAACGCATCAAGAAACTTTGTTCGGCCGATGGAAAACTTCATTTCCTAACTCCTCTGTGATTGACTCATTTGACTCAGCCCAGTACGCAGCGCAGGTATCAAGCTGAACAGTTTAGACTATTACGGTTATTAAAGTAAAGACTGATTAGTCTTAATAATAGGCATGCAAGGTTCTGTTAATAACATCATAATGTGTTGGTGTGGTATAAGATATGAGTTCTTAAAAGATCCGACAACCTGTTGATAAGAGGAAGGGAAAGAATGATAAATCGCGCGTTTGTAAAGGGAGGTGTTCATAACGGAGCCTAAACTTAAAAGGAATAAACGTGGTGTGATAAGGTTACTGACAGGTTATTAAAGCGTTAAAGTTGGAAGGCTTGGGGATCGCGTTTCAATTTGCGGGTGATCTCACGCACGGACTCGCGTAAATCCGGCTCAACTTGAATGCGGTCTTGGATGGTTTTACACGCGTGTACAACCGTGGCATGCGTTTTACCGAACGAGTTGGCAATTTCAGGAAGGGAGGACCGGGTCAACTTACGGCACAGGAACATGGCAACTTGGCGGGGAGCAGAGACCGAGCGCGGGCGTCGCTTACTCGACATATCAGTCAGGCGCAGATCATAGTAATCGGCAACCATGCGTTGGATATCATCGAAAGATAAGTCTTTTTGTCGCTCATCATTCAATAGATCCTTGAGCAGGTTACGGAGCATGTCGAGCGTGAGCGTCATCTGACTGTTGAGAGAAGAGAAGGAAACAGCACGGTTAAGCGCGCCCTCTAAACTGCGCACATTTGATTTGATGTTGTCCGCAATGAAGGTCAACAACTCATCCGGTAAACGGAATTTAGTGAGTGATTGTTTGTAACGCAAAATCGCAAGCCGTGTTTCGAAATCAGGCGATTCGATTTCGGTGACAAGCCCCCATTCGAAACGTGAAACGAGACGTGGTTCCAAACCGGCGAGATCTCGTGGCGGCAGATCGCTCGTCATAATAATTTGCTTATGTGCGTCATACAAAACGTTGAACGTATGGAAAAACTCCTCTTGGAGGCTATTTTTTCCAGCCAAAAACTGGATATCGTCAACTAGCAACACGTCCGTATTACGGTATTTATTGCGGAACTCCATCGTGGTACGGTTTTTCAGCGACTCTACATATTCGTTAAGCAGCGTTTCCGAAGAGACATAACTGATGCTTGTACCGGGCGATTGAAGAACCCGATGACCGACAGCTTGCATCAGATGCGTTTTTCCGATGCCGGTTTGACCGTAAATGAAGAGTGGATTGTAGGCCCGGCCCGGCGATTGCGATACACCCAAGGCAGCGGCATGGGCGAAACTGTTCGAGGGGCCGGTGACGAAGTTTTCAAACGTGAAGTTCGGGTTGATCTGACTTGGGTGAGTCGCCCCATTCGATTTGTGGCGTCGCTTGACAACGGGAGCGGGTTTACTCTCTGGCTTTGGCTGAACCGGCTCTTCTACCGGGAGATCAACCGAAGAATCGACCATTTTAACAACAAACTGGATACCCAGACTTGTCGGTGCGCCTGCGGAGCGCAGGGCGTCGACGATGAACTCCTTGTAATTATCCTCCAACCAGGTCTGGCAGAAGTCGTTATCCACATTAAGGACAAAAAAACTGTCTTGAATGGAAACAGGCTTAATGATTTCAATCCAGCGTGCGTACACATCGCTGTTGAGCACACCTTTGAGGTGCTCACACGCTTTCGTCCACAATTCAGGAGCATTCATAGAACTCACAGGGAAACGATAAAACCGAGGACTCGAAGAATAAAAACAACTCGAAATTGACACTACAGTTGAACCATATTTAAAGACCCCGCACAAGGTGAAAAAATTATCAATCGGTAAACAGGTTATCAACAACCCTAAGGGAAGGTGCTAACCCCCCCAGATTTAGGAAGTTACGCAAACTTGGAGTGCTTCTTTATAGAAATAAAACCCCGACATTAAAAAGTTATGAACACCCCTGCGGCGGCGATGGCTCCCCTTAAAATCGTGTAAAGGACAAAAATAAATATTTTGTATCTTGTTTATGATAAACGAATTGTATCTTAAATATAAAAGGGTACCGGTGTTCTTTAAAACTCCGCGGTTAACAAAAAGCAGCCAGTTAAGGAAGGCAAGAACAACCGTGAGCGGGAAACGGAAAAAGAAAAGGGCACCGCTGAAGGAGGCACATTCGGGAAGTAAAATACGTAAATTGTGAACATCAGGCAATAAACGCTGAGCGGTTTCGTTTGAACCCTTACCAAGTAGCGTGATTATGACACTGTGAGGAGCGTAATGAGAATAACAACCCCAATGATGACCTGTATGTTTTTTTTGGCTGTCTCTGCTGCTTCTGGTCAGCCGCAAAACGAGCATGAGGCACCCCGGCTTACACGGACGCTGAACCACGGGAACTGGGTTGGGAAACGGGTTTTAACGAAAGAGTTTTTGCAGAAAGTCGGCATTGAAGGTGAACAGGCGGCCAAACTGAAGGCCGAACTGGAGGACCTTGATGTGAAAGCGCTCAAACTAGATGAGGTGATTAAGCAGGCGGCTTTTGAACAGGCCGAGATTGCAAAAAAGGTGCTGTCCGAGCCCGGCGCCAGCGTGGATGAAATCATGAAAATAATTGAACGCATCGGCCAGTACCGCACGGATCAGGCCAAATTGGCGACTCAGCGGCTGGTCGTGATCCGCGATAACCTGACAGCAGAGCAACGGCAAAAGGCCTCTGAGATACTGAGTGAGGAGAGTAAAAAACGCATGGAAGAGCGTGCGGCTCGCTTCGCACGCGACGAGCGCGAACGTAACGGCCGTCCGGCGGCCACCCGTCCGGCAACGCCGAAAGGGTGGTAAGAGAGGGAGGACTTACTTCACCCCGATACTGTACAGGTGCGTCTTCGTACGCAGGATCAGGGAATCTCCAACCACGGCCGGTGAGGCCATGAACCCGGAGGAAAGACGGCTTTCCGCCAGCTTTTTAAACGTGCGGCCAGCGTGAATCACCGTCGTTTTGCCTGTCACACCAAAAATGTAGATCCGGTCGCCGCTAATTATGGGCGAAGCGAGGCAGTTGCCGCCGACATTTTCTCGCCACACGGCCTTTCCCGATCCGACCTCAAGGCACGTCATGACGCCATTGTCAGACAGCATATACAGCAGGCCGTCCTGCACGACCGGCGACGGTGTCAGCGGCACGTCCTTGCCCGCTATACGCCACACGACATGCGACTCCGTTACGTCGTTCGTCCCGTCCGGACGGATAGCCAGCATTTCCGCCGCCCCGTGGCCCGTCACGGCCAACACCAAACCGCCGCCGAAAACAGGAGAGACTGCTGGCGTATAAGCCGTGTTCCGAACCCGCCAGATCTCCTTCCCGGTTCCCGGTTCATAGGCAAAGAGCGCACTGGACGCCGGGCTGATCAGCTGCTCTTTTCCTCCCACATCAATCACCAGCGGTGTTGCAAACCCCTTGCGCATATCGCCATCCTTTATCGGTTGCCCCTGCGCATCCAGGTCTTTCCACTCGATCGTACGGTCGCTCTTCCAGACCGTTTTGCCGGTGCGCTTGTCAACTGCCACCACGTACTGCACATCCACGCCATCAAACGTCAGGATGAGCAAGTCCCGATACAGGATGACCGACGAGCCTGGTCCGCGATAGTGTCGGCATGTGAGGTCCTCGCGCTTCCAAAGCACCTCGCCCGTCGTCGTATCGAGGCAGGCTGTGCCGTAACTTCCGAAATGGACATACACCCTGCCCGGCTCGATGGCCGGAGACGGCGATGCGTAGCCATTCACCCCGTTTCCGAGAGGCTCCGGCGTTGCGGAATGAAACACATGTTTTTCGAAGAGCATCTTGCCCGACTTCAAATCCACACAAAACGCGTAGTAGTCGTGCCCCTTCTCTGTCGCGCTGGTCACCCACACCTGGTCACCCTGCACCACGGGCGTCGACCAACCCGAATGCGGAATAACGATTTTCCAGCTCACGTTGTTTGTCTCGCTCCACTGCAAGGGCAACTGCGCACCGGCCACGGCTCCATTGCCTTGCGGCCCACGAAACATCGGCCATCCTTCCCCCGCCCCTGCGTACACGAGCCCCTGTAGCGCAACAAACCAAGCCAGTAATCCAAACTGTTTCGTTTTCATAGTGTTGATCGGAGTGCGATTTTCGGGCGGCTCAAACAGGAGCCCTTTTAAACCCGTGTGAAGCAGCGCTTTCATGAGTGAAAGAATGCCGAAACATAGCCCAGGTGTCAAGTGCTGCGAAGCGTACCGATTCATTTTGAAATAGACAGAATAGACTACATGATGGATATTACTGTCGAAACATAAAGGAAAACCACATGGCTAAGAGGTTTCGTCAAAATTCAAATCCGCGTCGGCCGATGGCGCTGTTGCTGTGTCATCTGTTCTTGACAGGCGGACTGGCTAGGGCCGAACAAACTTCGGTAGACGCAGATGTCTGCATCTATGCGGCTACCCCCTCCGGCATTCTCGCTGCGGTCGCGGTCCGGCGGGAGGGGCGTTCCGTGGTGGTGGTCGAGCCGAGCCGCTGGGTAGGCGGCGTGCTGGGCGCGGGGCTAAAGCCCATGCAGGATTGTCCAAATTATAACGCCACCGGAGGCCTGACCAAGGAGCTGCTCCGCACCTTGGGCCACCCTGAATGGGCGGACGGGATTGTCGGGGACGGCAAGCCTGCGCTCTCCAAAATGAACCCCAAGGACGTACGCGAGGATTTTGCGACACTGCTTAAGAAGTATGACGTGCGCGTGCTCTTCGACCACCGCATTGCGCGCTGCGAGAAGAACGGGGCCACCCTCGCAGGGGCCGTCTTTGACCTTGCTCCGTTTGACGGCCTGGGCTGCCCCGTGGCGGAGCCCGTCGCCCGCGATGACCTGCGGGTGACGGCCCGCGTCTATATCGACGCCAGCTACGAGGGCGACCTGATGGCCAAGGCGGGGGTGTCGTACCGGGTCGGACGAGAGTCCGCCGCTGAATATGGCGAAGAGCATGCGGGCGTGCAGCCGCCGATGGAAGAGGCACCGATTGATCCGTTCGTCATACCGGGTCACCCCGAGAGCGGCCTGCTCAAATGGGTCGAGAAGGATCACGGAAAGCCCGTCGGTGCTGCTGACGGGTACACGCAGGCGTACAACTATCGCTACTACACCACCTCGGACCCTGAAAACCGGATTCCCATCACTCCGCCCGATGGCTACACGCCGATGGATTTCGAATTGGTCGGACGCTATGTGGCCTATCTGGTGGAAACCGTTAAGGATGCAAACGAGCTTCACAACCGGCTGGTGGCGATCTTTCCAGGATGGAAGAACTCGGGCGAATGGAATTACCAGCGCAACTCGCTTTTTTCCATGTCACCGGTCGGCGTCAGCCACCTGTACGCGGACGGCGATGCCGCTGAGCGGGCGCGGGTTTGGAAATTGCATCAGGACTACCTGCGCGGTCTGCATGCCTTCATGAGCGCGGACCCGCGCGTGCCCGCGTCCTACCGCAAGGAGGTGTCTGCGCTGGGGCTTGACCGCCGGCCCCATCCCGAGACGCAGGGCTGGCCGCACCAGCTCTACGTGCGTGTGGCGCGGCGCATGAACGGGCGCTATACGATTACCGCGCACGATGTCCATAACCGCACACAGATTGACGATCCCATCTGCCTCGCGCAATATGGCATCGACACCTACCCTGCGCGCCGCATCTGGTTCGAGCGCGACGGAAAAGTCTGGGTGGGCCTTGAGGGCAAGATGTTTCTGGGCGGGTCGCGCGGACCGACCAACGTGCCTTATCCGATTCCCTACCGTGCGATCACCCCCAAGGCCGAGGAGTGCGTCAACTTGCTCGTGCCGGTCAGCTTCTCGGCCACGCATCTGGGCTATGCGTCGGCACGGATGGAGCCGGTCTTCATGATCTGTGGCGAGTCGGCCGGCATCGCCGCCTGCCGCGCGCTCGCGGAGCAAACGACCGTGCAGGGGATCGACCCGGCCGCCTACCGCGCGGCACTGGAAAAGGCCGGGCAGAAGCTGACGTGGGATGCGGCCAAGGACATCGGTCCTGCCAAGGAGGTCGGCTACTCGGCAGAAAAACTTTTGCAGCAGTGCGACCGCGACAACGACAAGCTCGTCTCACGAGCGGAGTGGGACGCGGCGAAGCCGGAGTGGGAGTGGCTCTTCCCCCTGATCGACACGGATGCCGACGGCCGTATCACCGAGGCCGAATACAAGGCCTTTCAAGAATACAAAACCAAGAACCCCGATTGGCAAAACCGCCGCCCGAAACGCGAATAGGGCTAGAACCTTTTCGGATAGGCTCTAGCCACGGGGACCGGCGGACGTTTCGGGGAAACGTCCCTACCGGTGGCGGCGGCGCGCCTTTCAATGTAGTGGCGGCACCAACCGATGCTAGACCTTCGGCTCGAAGCCTTCGCGTTTGAAGCCCTGCAGGAGCGCGGTCGCTTCGGGGCTGTTGCTGAAGACGTGCTTATCGTTGTCCCAGACGAGCTCTTTTCCGGGGACGCGCTGAGCGATGCACCCGAACAGGAGCGCCTCGGTCAGGCGGGCGGCATATTCGAAGCGGCTGCCCGTGGCCTCGGGGGTGTGCGCCTTGCAGGCGTCGACCCACTCCTTGTAATGGTTGTACTGCCACTTGCCGGGATCTTCGATCAGCTTGTTGCAAGCGCGCTCGGCTTCCTTGGTTTCGGGACCGAACGGCTGGCAGCCGACAGCGATGGCATGCGGCTTGCTGGCGTGGGAGCCGCCAAGGGTTGTCGCCTTGGAACCGACGATCATGCACCCGTTGTCACCCACGTCCAGCTTCGGATGCGAGCCGATCGGGCGTTTGGGAAGGATGCCGCTCTCGTACCAATAGACGTTAACGCCTTTCGGACAGGCCGGAGAAGGACCGAAATGAAAATCAATGGTCGAGTACGTCGAATAGGCGAGGCTGGCGGGCTTGTCGCACCACGCCTTGATCGTCTCGGGCAGGCCCAGCTTCAGCACGAAGAAAGCAGGGTCGAAATTGTGCACGGCCATGTCGCCGATGGCGCCGCAGCCGAAGTCGCACCAGCCGCGCCAAGCGAAGGGCTGGTAGCCTTTGCCGTAAGGGCGCATCTTGGCCGGCCCGAGCCAGCAATCCCAGTTGAAGCCTTCCGGGACTTTCTCTTCCGTCGGCAGGGCGGACATGCCTTGCGGCCACCACTTGCCTCCAGCGCGGTCCGTCCACGAGTGCACCTCCAAGATGTCGCCCCAGAACTGGCTTTCCATGAGTTTCTCGTAGCGGTAAACACCGGGATGCCCCTGGTTGCCCATCTGCGTCACGACGCCGTATTTCTTGGCCGCCTCCATCAGCATTTCGCACTCCTCATACGAATGGGCGAGGGGCTTCTGCACGTAAACGTGCTTGCCAAGGCGCATCGCGGCCAGCGCGATGGTCGCGTGCGTGTGGTCGGCCGTGGAGACGCAGACGGCATCGCACTCCTTGGCGATCTTATCCAGCATCTGGCGGTAGTCCGTGAAGGTCGGGATGCCTGGGAATTTCTTCGCCGCACTGTCGAGGGTACCCTGATTGACGTCGCACAGGCCGGTGCAGAGGGCCCCGCTGCCGATCAGCGAATTGAGGTCCCCGCCGCCCATGCCGCCGACGCCTACCTTCAAAAACCTGAGCTGCTGTCCAGGGCTATCCTTCACGGCCTGCCCGTAAATCCTGCTCGCCGGGATGAAAAATCCCGCCATCGCGCTTGTCGCCAAAAAAGAACGCCTTGATACGCCCCGAGAATTCATTCGTTTCTCCTTCTTAATTGAGCCTTGCGGGAAACACCTCGCAAAAACTTACTACAGTATAACGAATGGAGCGAAAAGAGGGTAATGAAATCACTCGCTCCACCACGGACAAGCAGTTTCTTGCCTGTTTTCCTGAGTTCTTGATTAGTGCCTTACAAATGCGGGCAATGCCCGCAACCCAAAAACGCTCAACATCCAAGTCGGGAACACGGCCCGCTGCCGCGACGCGTCCGGTAGGGACGTTTCCCCGAAACGTCCGCAGGGCAATGAAGCTGCTTGGACCGGCGGACGGCTCGGGGATCCGTCCCTTGCTACCGGACGCGGCCACACACGCCGGGCTTTCAACACCCCCGTCCCTTGCCTCGTGGGCTTTTTTTCAAGCTGTTTTTTCCATCAGTGCCTTGCGCTGTGCGGCTGACGCCAGGCTCGCGGCTAGGGCCAGATGCGCGTCGCGGGCAGATCGGGCAAAGCGGTCAACGGTATCGACAAGGCGCTGGGCATACTCGGCTGGCTGAGCGACCGTCGCGAGACAGGTTGACCACGCCGGCAGAACGGTCGAGCATGTTGCGAAGGCGGTCGTTGTCCAACCGGCAGACGGCGGAGCGGACCTTGTCGCGGTCTATTCGCATCGGGGTCCGGCCTCCTGCGCGGCGGGTGAAATTCGTGTCAGCGGTGCTCATGGGGTGCCGTTCTTTCGTTGTGCAGAACGGACGCGGAAAAGCCGCTCGGTGAAGCCGCCTTCGGCGCTGAACTGGCGGGCCAGCGCCGCGACCTGACGGTCCAGCAGAGCCGTTGCCACGGCGATCAGGGCCAGCGCGCCGTTCGCCGCGATCTCGGGGTAGTCGGGGAGAGTGGACGGGGTGGACGGGGTGGACGGAGTAGACGGAGTGGACGACATAGCGTTTTGGCCCTGTCCACGGGGTCCACCTTGTCCACACCACTCGCCCTGACGCACGCGCTTGGCCCAGGCCACCACGTCGTCGGCGTTGGCGGGACGCTGGTCGATCAGCGCCTGACGGCATGGGTCGTTGCGCTCCCACTGCGGCAGATGGTTCTGACGCAGGTAATCTTCGTAGTCGAGCTTCAGCTCTTCGAGGCTGCCGCGCGCGACCTGCGTGAGCTTGATCTCCATCTTTTTGGAGGTGGCGCTGTCCTGACTGCCCTCGGCGATGTTCTGCCGTCCCGAGCGTGCGGCCTGCACCATCTGGTCGTGGGTGCGGCTGCCGGGCCTGATCCAGCGGTCGCAGAAGCGCACGGTCAGGTCGTAGATGACCTCGGAGACCTGAAAGCTCTTCAGGTGGCGGTAGCCACCGTGCTTGGGTATCAGGGGCTCGGCCATGGGCGAGGCCTCCGGTTTTTTTTTGGGGGGGAGATGGACAAGGTGGCCGCTGTGTCCACGCGGTCCACCCTGTCCACTACCCGGCCCACTCTGAGCCGCACTCAGCCGTAGATCGGGCCGAAGTTCTTGCAGGCGCGGTAATCGGCACCAACCGGATCATCCGCGCCGAAGAGGCCCCACACATGCGGGCGGAAGACCTGCTCCTCGGGCACGTTGGACATCGCAACCGGGATACGCAGCATCGCGGCCAGCGTCATCATGTCCGCGCCGATGTGGCCGTAGCTGATCGCACCGTGGTTCGCGCTCCAGTTGTTCATGACGCTGTACACGTCGCGGAACGCGCCCTTGCCGGTCAGGCGCGGCACAAACCAGGTGCAGGGCCAGGTCGGATTCGTGCGGTCCATCAGCTTCTGGTTCACGTCCTTGGGCAAATCGGTGGACCAGCCTTCGGCGATCTGCAGCACCGGGCCCAATCCCTTGACCAGGCTGATGCGCGTCATGGTCATGGGCATGCCGCCGTCGGAAAGGAAGCTGGATGAGTAGCCGCCGCCGCGGAAATATTCCACATCGGCGGGTGCCCACGTCGTGGCC
>JBBRJN010000023.1:0-13896 GCA_038219365.1 Kiritimatiellia bacterium
CTTCAGCTTCAGGTACGTGAACAGTTGCTTGTCACCGTCTTGGAGAACGGACTCTTTGACCTTTACGCCGTTGACAAACAAGCCGTTCCGGCTGTTTAAATCTCTGACACGCCAGCCTTGCGGCATCCGTTGCAAATGGGCGTGCCGTTTCGAGACTTCCGGCAGTGACAACTGCACCTCATTGCCCGAATCGCGTCCGATGCCCGCTCCCGATTCATCGACAGGGACACAAAGTTCCTGCTTCCCGTTACAGTAGACCACTATGCGTGCTTGCATATTTTTGCTCCTACTTTTTGAAGACGGCCTTTTTCAGCACCTGCCACGGCAGACCATGCTGGTTGAGGGCCTCCATGAAGGGGTCTGGATCGAACTGCTCCATGTTGAAGACGCCCTTGCCGGTCCACTTGCCGGTGAGGATCATCTTCGCGCCGATCATGGCTGGCACGCCTGTGGTGTAGGAGATCGCCTGCGACTTCACCTCTTTGTAGCAATCCTCGTGGTCGCAGACATTATAGATAAAGACCGTTTTGCTCTTGCCCTTGGCGTCTTTGCCCTTGACCTGACACCCGATGCAAGTTTTGCCTTTGGTCAGCGGGCCGAGCGAGGCGGGGTCAGGCAGCAGCGCCTTGAGAAACTTGAGTGGCACGATGTCCACGCCATTGAAGCGCACGGGGTCGATGCGCGTCATGCCGACGTTGCCCAGCACTTCGAGGTGCTTGAGATAGTTGTCCGAGAAGCTCATCCAGAAGCGGGCGCGCTTGAGCCCTTTGATGTGCTTGCCGAGCGACTCCAGCTCCTCGTGGTACATCAGGTAGATGTTGAGCGTGCCGAGGTCGTCGGGCATGGTGAAGGGGTGGTTGATGGAGAGGGGGGGGGGTCTCGATCCACTCGCCCTCCTGCCAATAGCGGCCCTTGGCGGTGACCTCCCGGATGTTGATCTCCGGGTTGAAGTTCGTGGCGAAGGGCTGGCCGTGGCTGCCCGCGTTGCAGTCGATGATGTCGATCTCGTCGATCTGCGGCACATAGTGCTTTTGGAGATACGTGCAGAAGACGCTGGTCACGCCGGGGTCGAAGCCCGAGCCGAGCAGGGCCATGAGCCCGGCTTTTTTGAACCGGTCCTGGTAGGCCCACTGCCACTTGTACTCGAACTTGGCGGTGTCGAGCGGCTCGTAATTGGCGGTGTCCATGTAGTTCACGCCGGCTTCGAGGCAGGCGTCCATGATGTGCAGGTCCTGGTAGGGGAGGGCCACGTTGACCACGAGGTCCGGCTTGTGCTTCCGGAGCAGGGCGACCGTCTGCGGCACATTGTCAGCGTCCACCTGCGCGGTGGTGACCTTACGGGGGAGTTGCTTGGCGAGCGCGTCGCACTTGGCTTTGGTGCGCGAGGCGATCACGATGTCGGTGAAAACTTCGGGGACTTGCGCGCACTTGTGGGCGACGACCGAGCCGACACCGCCGGCACCGATGAGCAGAACTTTAGACATGGGCGTTCCTTCGGAGAGTTAGGAGTTAGAAGTTAGGAGGGAGAGAATCGATGTGAATGGTTCGTTTCACAAGTTAATAGCTTACACCAAACGAGCGCGGGCGGGCAACCCGTTGCAGAACTTTCGGGTTGCTTTGCGTTCGCACGGTTTGTTCGTTTAAAACGGGTCATGAGAGGTTATTTGCATGCCAGATGGCCTGCTGTGGCACGGGCGTCTCGCCCGTGGTTGCGTGTGCAACCTTCCAATTATCCAATCCCCCGATTCCCTTAACCGGCACTCTCTTCCCGATCTCGATGCCCTCCCTCGACGTGCCCTGTCTGCGGCTTAAGCCGTCAGGATGTGCGGGGCAGCAACGTGGCATGGCGGGGCACGCCATTTAGGGCGTGATCGAGCGTGAGTTGCCGCGCCATTTTTTCGACCGCCCGGCCCAGGATGTCCACGTCAGCCCGGGCATCGTGTCGGCGCAAGTCGGTAACGCTCAAATTGAGTCGTGATGTCAAATGGTCCAAGGAATGACCGGTGCCGCGGGTTTTACCAAAGAGCAACTTCGAGAGGTTAATCGAGTCGATGCACTGCGCCTCTCGCGTTGGCAATTGGTGGCGAAGGCAGGTGGCGACCAGAAATTTGCTATCGAATCGCTTGCCGTTATGCGCAACCAAGGTCGCTTGGGCTGCCCAGCGGGAAAAGGCTTCGAGAACCGTTTCAGGGCGAGGTGCATCCTTCACATGGGCGTTGCTGATACCGGTATAGTCGGTGATGAAGGATGAGATACGTCGTTGAGGGCGGGCATAACTGAAGAACGTTTCGGCTGAACAGAGGCAACCCGCACGATAACGCATGGCGGCGATTTGGATGAATTCATCATAATCGGGCTCAAGCCCGGTTGTTTCCAAGTCGTAAATCACAAAGTCATCGCCTGTGTGAAGGCAATCGGTCCAGATGAAAGAGTGTCCGCACGTCGGACAAGAGGTGCGAATTCCCAGCCGTGATTTCGGGCCGTTGAGTTGCTGACAACAGGATGGATTCTGACAAGTTATTTTCATGACATGATGTGAAAGGGTTTCGCAAGAGCCTCATAGGTGCGAATTATGGATTGAGAAATCCGCAGATGCGTCCGAATTACCGGGTGGATTACTTTGCGGACCTCAAACCAATTCGCGTCAGAAGTATGGACTTCTGAATCGAGGGCGTCAATATGCCGGATTGAGTATTCGATGCGTTGCCGGGGTCGGGCTCATTGTCTACATGCGACCCCGGAGCCCGCACCAGTCGCCGAACCTCATTTTTCGCGCCCCGTCCTTGCGTTTGGGGCCGAAAAGCCGCCGGTTGTCCTCGAACACCCGTCCGCGCAGCCTTTACCCGCGCGTGTCTTATACCGAACCTCCTTCCCACTGTCGATGCCCGTCACTCTACTGCCGCCATGCCCTACGATGCAACAATATGTTTTCAAATTACACACACTGCATTGCGACGTGGGGGAGGTGGAGTTGCCGCCCGACCGGTTCGACCTGCTCGTGAGTTCCATGACGCTGCACCATCTGCCCGATGTGCCGCACGTGCTCAAACGACTGCGCCCCTCGCTGCGGTCAGACGGGTGGATCGCGTTGGCTGACCTGGACACGGAAGACGGTACGTTTCATGTCGATCCGACCGGCATTTTCCACTGCGGGTTCGAGCGCTCGACGGTTTGCCGCTGGCTGGAGGATGCCGGATTTACAGACACCGGTTCTTGCGAGGCGCATCGCATCGCACGGTCCGCAGCAGACGGCGTGTTGCGTACGTATCCGGTATTTCTTGTAACGGCGCGGGGCACGTTGAAGAAGTCACTTGACTGAAAACCGGAAGCGTCGAGGGGAACGGTATCACCGCTGGACCGCTTACCTCCTGCACGTTGTCATTTATCCTGGCAGATTCTTTCCCCGTCTCCAACCGAAGGACGTATTCTTCAGAACGTTCAGGCCAAGTTTGACGGCGTGCCCTCTGCGGAGTAAACTTGTCGCTTTCACCTCTAAAGAGAGAGCTTCGTGCGAATTGCCTTTTTTGACTCCGGTATCGGCGGACTCACCGTCCTGAAGCAAGCCTTGGCCGTCTTGCCGAACGAGGAGTACCTTTATTACGCCGACACTCAAAACGTGCCCTACGGCGTGAAGCCCAAAGAGGCCGTCAGACTGCATATTTTCAGCGCCGTCGATTTTCTGGCGGAGCAAAACATACAGGTCGTCGTCGTCGCCTGCAACACGGCAACCGCTGTGGCCATCAGCGACCTGAGACGCCGTCATGTCTTTCCTGTCGTCGGGATGGAGCCTGCAATCAAGCCCGCGATTGTCCGAAACGCCGGAAAGAAGATTCTTGTTCTTGCCACCTCGCTGACCTTGAAGGAAAGCAAGCTGGAAACACTCATCGACACGCTGGACACGAAGCGCAAAGTCGCGCGGCGGGAGCTGGATGGGCTGGTCACCTTCGCCGAAAACTTCGAGTTTGATACGCCGGTTGTGCGCCGCTATCTGCAAGAGAAACTGGCCGACGTCCGGTGGGAACAATACGAAACCATCGTCCTGGGCTGCACCCACTTCATTTATTACCGAAGGCTGCTTCAAGCGCTGGCGGGGAACGCGATCCAGCTGATCGACGGAAACGAAGGCACCGTGAGACACCTCGTGAACATCATCGGCCCCAATCCGTCAGCGAAGCCGTCCAAAGCCCCCCGCATCGCCTTTTATTCGTCCGGCGCGGAAGACGCTCCGGAGCGGGTCAGCCGGTTGCTGAAATTGCTGGAATAAACGCTGGAGTCACGCCTGCTGATCGATGTTCATCTCCTCACGTTTTACGAAGGTTCAGTCGTTATCTTCAGTCGGCGTGATGGCCCACTCGGGGTAGGGTTCGGACGTGCCGCGCATCGCGCGCCAGAGGATGCGGTTGAGTGCGTCTTCCGGGGCTTTGTCGGGCACTGAGAAGTTCATCTTATTGCTGGCGAGCATGTCGCGAATCTGCTGCTGACTCATCGCCGACTTGTTCTCGGGATTCATCTGGTCGAGCGGAACGGTGTTGGGCACAGAGACGAAGGGCGTGAGATCCGCCACATCGGTGAAGCAGTCGCCCATCGGAACGGCGCTGGCATCGAATTGGTTCATCGGCGGCAGCCCGAGAATTTGCTCCATCGTCCGCAGGAGGCTCGTCGTGTTGTACTGCGTGCTGACGACGGCGTGGCGTTTGACGTACGGGCCAGCCACATACGCGGTGGTACGGTAGCCAGTCACATGATCGAAGCCAGCCTGCGGGTCATCCTCGATCGCAAAGACGGCCATGTCCTTCCAGAACGTGGAGTGGCTGAGGCCTTCGAAAATGCGGCCCATGGCGAGATCATTGTCGGCGACTTGGGCGTCAGGCGTCGGAGTGCCTGCCTTAACGCCGCTGGTGTGGTCATTGGGCAGGCGGAGGATGACGAGTTGCGGAAAGTCGCCGCGCGCCTCAAACGCCTTCAGGTCCTTCAAAAAGAGATCGGCGCGCAGTTGGTCCGGCACTTCGAGCGCCCAGCCGATGAACGTGTTGGTCGCTGAATCCGCACGCACGGATTCGATTTCGGGCTCGTTGGAGTAGGCGATGGCATCACTCTGGGTGCGCCACGCCTCATAGCAGTCGCGGGCACCGGGTTTGCCCTTCTTCTGCGGATCGCGCCACTTCACGGTGGTGGAGATGAACTCGCCGTAGTTGCGGAAGCTGACGCCGTGGCGGCGCGCGTTATCCCAGATGAAACCGCTGGGCGCATAAGCCAGCGCGTCACTACCCGGAGCGGGATAGGAGCGCGGCCAGCCGCAGAAGGATTTTTCCAGATAGTCGGTGCCGAAGGCGGACATGCTCCACTGGTGGCCATCGGCGCTGAGGATGCCGGCGCAGCAGGTGTTGTCAAGCAACGCGAATTCGCGGGCGAGCTTGTGCTGGTTTGGCGTGACGGACTCCCCAAACATGCAGAGCTGGGCGTTTCCGTTGCCGTTGGTCATGTCGCCGAGAATTTGGTCATACGTGCGGTTCTCCTTGATGATGTAGACGACGTGCTTGATCAGGCTCGGCTCGCCAATGCGCTCGGGGATGGCGCGCGCGGGCTGCCCGGGCCGCGGCGGCAGCAGGGCTGCGGCGATACGCGGTTGGCGCAGGTTGTCCCAGACGGTTTGCGAGAGTCGCGGCAGCTCATCTTTAGACGGCAACGGCACCAGCGAGACCGTGCCTTGGAATTGCCGCGAGTTGAAACCTTTGGGCCGTGGCCCTTCCGCGATGCTCTTGATGTTCGCCACGCAGAGCTGTTGGCGTTGCGCGTCGAAGCAAACCGTGCCGGGATACCAGCCGACGGGAATCAGTCCGAGCAGCTTTGATTCTTTGTCGGAGGGATCGAACCGGATCACAGCCACCGCGTTCTGTGTGCCGTTCGCCACGTAGAGCGTGCGACCGTCCGGCGCGAACGCCACCGCGTTCGGCGACGCGCCCAACAGATCGTTCGGGCTCGGCTTGGCCCAGATGGTCTCCACGACTGTATCGGAGGCGGTTGAAAGGACGCTCAGGTTGTCGCTCATCGCATTGGCGCACACCACGTAGCGCCCGTCCGGCGAGACCGCCAGCGCGCTGGCGTGAAGGCCGGTGACGACCTCGCGCTGTTTGCCAGCGGCGAGGTCGATGACCGTGACGCTGCCCTCGTTGGCGATGAAGCGCACCGCATCCACACGGACCAGCATCCCGCGTCCCGCCGGCCCGGTCAGATCGCCCGTGCCCGGTCTTCGCCCGCCCCAGTTGGAGACGTACAGTTTTTTGCCGACAAGAACCACGTTAAAGGGCGCGACGCCCACCTCGTAGGTTTTCGTGACTTTGCCCGCCTGCACGTCGATTTCGAACAGGCGGTTAGAGAGGTTGCCGCAAACGAAAAGATGTGCGCCGTCGGGTGACCACGCAATGCCGGCGGGGATATCCGCCGCACGATGGGGCGCATTCGCCTTCGGCAGCGCGACCACGCGCCACGGGGTGACGGTGCCGTCCTTGGCGACCTCGAACAGCTTGACGTCGCCGTTGACATTGCTCAGGGCGAGGCGCGTGCCATCTGGAGAAAAAGCGAGGCCCGCGTAGCTCATCTCGCTGCGACCGTCGAAATCAAGGAATTCCGGGGAGGACGATTCCGGCGGCGCACCTTTGATGAGCTTCGGCAGTCGGACGCGCTGCCGCGTCTCGCCGGTGGCGGGATCGAGCACGACCAGTTCACTCGTGAGTCCGGAGACGACCAGCTGCTTGCCGTCCGGCGAGAGCGCGAGCCCCTGGGCGCGCATCCCGGGAAGCTCGATTTGCTTGCCTGCGGGTGTGATCATTTGGTTCACGGGCAGAACCACGCGACCGTCCGCGTGCCTCCCGACGGTTTCCGTCTCCGCAGCGACACACCAAGACGCATACAGCGCGCACCCGATCATCAGAACTTGCTTCATACACCCTCCACGCAGCGCCTGCCGAACGCAGTCACCGATCGCGTTTCTGAAAATGCAGTCTTCATCTCTTTTTCCTCCACCGTCTTATTCGGCGATCTCATCGTCCAAGGATCACATCGATCCCGTTAAAGACGGCGGTCACGTGCTGAGGTGAAAGGCAACCCACTCGCTCCGTGAGTTGGCTTCGGTCCAGAGTAACGATTAAAGAAACATTTGCGACTGAGTCCTTTGGAAGACCGGTTGCCGATGACTTTAACACTACATTACCAGGGGCTGAAGCCCATTTGGTGTTGCTTGTAAGGGGGACGCAGACAACTGTCCAGATACGGCTCCTGTTGATGGCGTCACACTGAACCACCAGAACCGGACGCCCGAAGCCGGGCGATGAGCCGGTTGGCTCATCGAGATCAGCCCAGCACACATCACCTTGGCTTACTACCATTCGACGTGCCGCAACACCTGACGAGCGGCCCTCCGTGTGAATTCGTCCGCTTCCGACCCAACCTCCCGCAGAACGTCGTTCATCGATGAGGTTATTTTGTCGTCTTCGTGCTGCACCACGAAGTCAGCCAGTGCGCGTGCGTATAACCGGCTACGCGTCACATGCAGGCGGCGTGCAAGGCGTTCGCCCTGATCGAATACGTCTTGTGGAATGGATAATGCCACTTTCATACCATTAGTATTACCCTTTAACAGTGGTGGCGTCAACCCGTTTTTTCCGTTTTATCGGGTTGAGTTTTCTCTCGCCGAAACGACCTCTTCGGTTGTCACGCAATAAAATGCGCCACGTCATTTCCCAGGAATCGCCGCCACTCCCCCGGTCGAGATCAGGACGTCTGGCGATGGACAGAGAGCTATTGCTCGAAGTACGTG
Organism: Kiritimatiellia bacterium; assembly: GCA_038219365.1. Classification (GTDB taxonomy): domain Bacteria; phylum Verrucomicrobiota; class Kiritimatiellia; order RFP12; family UBA1067; genus JAHFSX01. The sequence continues at coordinate 7,817 of JBBRJN010000023.1, forward strand.
TAGCCGCGCAGGCCGGCGTCGTAAGCGGCGAGAATCTCGCGGCGTTCGGCCGGGGTGATCCGCTTGGCTTTGACCGCGTCTTCCGCGAGCGTGCGGAACTGCTCCATGAGCCGCTCGGGACGGTATTCGACGTAGCTCAGCACATCGCCCACCGAGTCGCCGTGCAACTCCTGCACGTAATCGATGTCGCCGTCCTCATCAACCTGCACGCTGACGACATTGGTGTCGCCGAAGAGGTTGTGGAGATCGCCGAGCGTCTCCTGATACGCGCCCACGAGGAAGGCCGCGAGCATGTAGGGCTCGGTGCGGCGGAAGGAGTGGACCGGCAGCACGGGTTTGACGTCGTGCTGGTCGATGAAGTTGTCGATGCGTCCGTCGCAGTCGCAGGTGATGTCCGAGAGGCAGGCCATGCGCGTCGGCTTTTCGGTCAGGCGGTGGATGGGCATGATCGGGAAGAGCTGGTCGATAGCCCAGGCGTCCGGCAGCGACTGGAAGACGCTGAAGTTGCAGTAGTACACATCGGCGAGCAACGCATCCAAGCCGAGCAGGTCTTTGGGGACGATCTTGAGTCCTGGCAGCAGCTCGCGGATGCGCGTGAGGATGTACCAGAAGATGCAGTCGGCAGCCGCGTGCTGGCGCAGGGTGATGTCGCCGTGCTTAAAGGCCTTCTGGATCTCCTCGCGGTAGTATAAGGCGTCGTTGAAGGACTCCTGCAGGTTTTTGAGGCTCAGCGTGCGCGAGACGTACATCATGTTCTCAAGCGCCTCGGGCCGCGGCTCCGGAACATTCTCGGGGAGTTCCCGCTCCTCGTAGACGGCGGTGTCGAGGACATTGATCAGCAGCACGGAGTAGTAGCCGATCAAGGACCGGCCCGACTCGCTGATGACGATCGGATGCTGGATCTGCGCCTCGTTGCAGGCGGTCAAGATGCCTTCGATCACGTCGGCGCAGTACTCTGAAACATCGTAGTTGGCGCTGCTGGCGAAGTTGGTGTGCGAGCCGTCGTAGTCGATGGCCAAGCCTCCTCCGATGTCGAAGATGCCCATGCGCGCGCCTTCGTGCACCAGGCCGACATAGAAGCGTGAGGCCTCCTTGACGGAGTCGCGGATCTCGCGGATGTTCGGCACCTGCGACCCGAGGTGGTAGTGGAGCAGCTCCATGCAGTCGAGCATGTTCGCATCACGCAGCCGGTCGACGACGCCGATGACCTGCGAAGGCGTGAGGCCGAAAACGCTACGCTCGCCGCCGGACTCTGACCACTTGCCGCCGACGCGGCTGGAGAGCTTAACGCGGATGCCCATGCGCGGGCGGATGTTCAGCGCGGCCGCGCGTTCGAGGATCAGGCTCAGCTCATCGGTGGTTTCCAGCACGAGGATCGTCTGCAGTCCCATCTTGAGCGACGAGAGCGCGAGGTCGATGAACTCGGCATCTTTGTAGCCGTTGCAGATGAGAAAGGCGTCCGGATCACGCATGTAAGCCAAGGCCGCGATGAGCTCGGCTTTGGAGCCGGCTTCGAGCCCGTGGTGGTAGGGCGCGCCGAAGGTCACGACATCATGCACGGCTTGTTGCTGCTGATTGACTTTGATCGGGAAGACGCCGCGGTAACAGTTCTGGTAACCGTAATCCGCGATCGCCTTGCGGAAGGTCTCATTGATCAGGCGGATGCGGTCGCCAAGCAAGTCGCTGAAGCGGAGCAGCAAGGGCAGCCCCATGCCGCGGTCGTGGATGCCGCTCACGATGTCGCACAGCTTGATGTTGACCGTGCCCTTGGCGTTCTTGAGGTTGACGGCGACAAAGCCGTCGTCCGTAACAGTGAAATAACCTTGGCCCCAGGCCCCGATTCCATAGAGTTCAGCGCTCTTAACGCTGTTCCAGCCCTCCAGCGCATCCTGCAGACTACGTGCCATTTCGGGTACTTTACCTCAAGCTTTCTGAATGTTAAAAAACGATTCTCAAACGCGCCCCGGCCAACGCGCTGATACGGCGAAAAGAAGACAGGGCGAAACATGCCAAACCTAAGCCGAAAGTGCAATATAAAAACGGCTCGGGACTACTGAAGCATGAAGAGCGTACGTGTGGAGGGCGGCCATTGGGGTTTCAGGTAACCGGTTCCTGACAGGTACGGGAAGAGGTTGTTCTTGCCGTAGACGCCAGCTGTCTTGGGGACGCCGTTGATGTAGAGCGACTGCACCGTCAGTACGCCAGTGAAGTCGAGCTGGTTGGTGACGCCAGTCACCAGGTACACGGACGTAGACGGTGGCAGACAGGCGATACCCGTCAACCGCAGCGTGCCGTTACTCACGATGGTCGCGCCCGCGTAGCTGTTTGTGCCTGCGAGAGACAGCGTGCCTCCACCGGTCTTGACCAGCGGTGCGCCGCTGTTGAGCTGTCCCAGATTCATCAGCGTGCCGGAGCGCGCGGTGAAGGCATCGATGCGCTGACCGGTCGGGCCGATCACATGGCCGGTCATGTCCAGCGTGCCGCCGTTGAGCGTGAGGGTGCTGAGGCTGTTGCCACCGCCGTCGCGGATGTCGGCGTAACACCTGAAGGTGCCGCCATTCAGAGCGAGGGTTCCGCTGGCCGAGCCGCCGCCAGACTGGGATGCGAGCGAGAATGCCCCGCCGGAAACCACGGTGAAGACGCCGCCGCTGACCGTCAGCGAGGCCGTGGCAGCACCGGTGCTGATGCCGCTCTTGGCCGCTAGGGTGATGTTGCTTGCGGAAAACGTGCCGCCCTCGAAAAAGAGGTTTCCGGTGGTTCCACCGTTATAGGTTGTCGTTGTGCTGTCCTCTTTTCCGAGGGTCAACGCGCCGGACGCGACCGTGGCGATATGTCCTCGCAGGTCGAGGGTTCCGACGGGTGTCGCCGAGGTGCCCGTGCCGGTTTTGCCGCCGATGAGGAGGTCGCACGTCGCGCTGGTCTTGCCTCCGATCATGACGGTGCCGGGGCTGCCTGCGGCCTGCGCGGCGAACTTAAGCGTTCCGCTGGTCTTGGACAGTCCGATGTTGACCGTGTTGGCTGCCAGGATGTTGGTGCCCGCGCCGAGGATGACGGTGCCTGCGCCGCCGTTCCCGCCGTTGGAATGACCAATCTGCAGGGTTGTGGCCGTGATGGTATTGTGGGTGTCGGAGAGCGTTAACCAACCGGTGGAGGTGAGGCCGAAGCCCACGCGCAGTTCGTTGATCGGCAGGGTGGCGCTGCCCAGTGTGACACGTGAAAGCCCGGCCAGATCAAGCGTGCCGCTGTTGCTGTAGTTCTGGCTGGCCTGTGTTTTACCGACCGTGAACAGCGCGGATGGATGGGCGACTACGAGAGCCCCGCCGCCTGTCATCCGCGCACGCGTGACACTGTTTGTACCCGTGTCGGTTCCGACGGTCAGTCCGCTTGCTCCGCTAAGGGTTAGTGTTTGACCGGCCGCGATGGTGACGACATTTGTGAGGACCGTGTTGGTGCTGGTGACCATCAGCCCGGCCAGGGTTTGGCTAAAGGCATTAAGGGCGAGGTTTCCCGCCCCAGCTACCGTGCCGAGGGTGACCGTGTTGGCCGCGGGAAGGGTATTATAAGTGCCGACCTGCAGCGTGCCGCCGCTGATGATCGTGGCCCCGCTGTAGGCATTCGCTCCGGAAAGGGTCAGCATGCCTTGTGTCTGGACGAGTGCGAGCCGCCCGCCGTTCGCGCCGTCGCTGAGCGGACCGCTGAGGGTACAGCCCGCGAGGGCGGCCGCGCTGCCTTGGGTCAAGGTCTGGGTTGCGCCGGTGCCCGCCGTGCCGGTGACTGCGCCGCTGAGCGTCGCGCCTATAGCGTCACCGGCGATGGTGGTGTCGCCTAGTAGCGAGACGGCACCTGCGAGCGAGGCTGGGTTTGTGGCAAAGCAAATGGCCCCGCGCCCTTCCGCATTGCCTACGCCTGTGACCGCGATGGTTCCGAAACTGGCCGATGAATTGGCGAGAATGAGCGTGTTACCGGTGTCGATCTGCACGGCTGCACTTGGCGCGACTACGCCGCTGGCATCCCACTTGTCACCCGTGGCGACTGCCGAGGGCAGATGAATCAGGCCGGCGAAGCCAGTCAGACCGGGCAGTGCGGTGCAGCGTGTCGTGGCGTTCGACGCAAAGCTGAGTTGGAGGCTACCCGAACCGGTGAAGGTGTTCATTTTTGTGACGGTGCCTGGGGCTACGCTGATGTTGTCCAGTTGCAGGACTGCGCCACTGCCGATTTCGACCGGGCCGGTGCCGAGGCCGCTTTGGGATGGGCCCACAGTCGCCCGAACGGTTCCTGAGCCACTGCTCAACGTGGTTCCGCCGCTGTAGGTGTTGGTGCCAACGAGGGAGAGTGCGGCAGAGCCGGATTTGAGCAGGCCGCCCACGCCTTGGATCGTACCGGCAAGGACGAACTCGGCCGAGCCTGCGCCAGCGGCTAGAGTGGTCTTCGTGAGCGTGAGCGTGTTCGCAACCGAATAGGAGAGCCCTCCCGTACCGGCTTCAGCGTCGAGCCTCAGCGCGGGTGCGTCTGCCCCGTCGCTGAAGCTCAGGCCGTTACCGACCAGTGCGACGGTTGCCGCTCCGGAGGCGGGGCCGGTGCCCGCTAGGCGCAGGGTTGAGAGTTGGAACGTGCCGGCATTATTGTTGCTGGAAGTAACGGTACCCGCGGTCAGCACCTGTCCGGTCAGGAATTCCAAGGCTCCGTTGGTCGATGAAAAGGCGGGTGTGCCGGACCGCCAGTTTGCACCGTGTGTCCACGGGAGAGATGACCCTGTGGCCGCGTTGGTCCAGACCGCCAGATCGTAGAGCCAAAGCACAACGTCATTGCCGGTGCCGCCGTTGTAGTCAATATGCCAGTTATAACCACCTGAGGTGAAGGTGCTGTTGTTCGGCCTGTTAGTGAAGTTGCCGTTGATAGCACCTGCGCCCGCGTTGTTGATGAGGGTGAAGGTGCTGCCGAGTGGCAGGCCGGGCCCCGCCTGAATGTCGAGTGCTCCCGCGAGGGTGACGCTGCCGCTGACGTTAAGTTGGTCATATTCTGCGCCGGCGGCAGGGCCGTCGATGTGGACGGCGAAACGTCCTCCGCTGTTGATGGCGACATTGCCGGTGGTGCCGGGGGTTCCGGAAGGGGAAAACGTGCCCGTGGCGGCAACGATATTGCCTGTCAGGTTGCCGCTGACAACGAGTGTGCCATTGCTGATGGTGGTGACGCCTGAGAAGGTGTTCGATCCGGCGAGCGTCAGCGTGCCCGCGCCGATCTTGGTCAGGGCATAACCGCCCGAAATCGGTGCGTCGATGCGTAGGTCGCCTGTGCCGCCGATGCTGGTGTTCGCGCCGAGGACGACGCTCGACAGATAAGCCGTGGCAGCGGTGTCGCTGCCGCTGCCAAAGGAAACCGTGGGAGCGCTGGTATAGCCGCTGCCGGGATTCATGACGGTGATCCCGCTGACCGCTCCATTGGTAAGCGTTGCCGTGGCTTCCGCACCCTCTCCACCACCTCCGCTGAAAATGACGGTAGGCACCGTGCTGTGTGTGCCGCCCGCCGTGACGGCCACAGCGGAGACGACACCTCCGGCGATACACGCGGGTGTGGCGCTGTTGTTCACCAGTGCGCCGTTGCCGCCGAGTCCGCTACCGCGCAGGGTGAAGACTTCGCTGACACCGACTTGGCCGTTGAGGTCGAGCGTGGCCCCGGCTGTGATGGAACATCCGCCGTTGTTGTTGCCCGTGTTCGGGCCGCCGTTTCCGAGGGCATCGGCACTTCCGAGGGCGAGGATGCCCGCGTTGATTGTGGTGGTGCCCGTGTAGGTGTTTGTGCCTGCGAGCAGCCAGGTTCCGGCGTCGTTCTTGGTGATTTTCAACAAATTTGGACCGCTGTTCGTGATGGGGCCGCTGATGATGCCGGTTCCCGCGCCGGAGAGCTGAAGCGTGCGCAACGTGGTGTCCGGCGCAAGGGATCCCCTCAGTGTGAGTCTACCCGTCGAGACGAGAAGTTTGGTGTCTCCGCCGCCGCCGGTGAGCGTCATGTTGCCGTCGAGCGTGTTGGTGCCGGCCTCGTTGATGATCGCGCCCGTGGCGCTGCTGGTTTTGTAGGTGATT
>JBBRJN010000024.1:0-13729 GCA_038219365.1 Kiritimatiellia bacterium
CCCGCCTCCCATCGCAGCCCGGTAGCCATCCAGCAGCTTTCCGAAATCCCGCTCGTCCAGCGCGCAGGCCCGGTCCAGCAGGTTGGCCAGTTCGCGGACATTGCCGGGATAGTCGTATCCGGCAAGCGTATCCACCTGGGCCCGGCTCAGCGAGCGCCACCCCTCGCGCCGTCCACGGCTCCACACCTCGCGGGCGATCTCCGGAATGTCCTCCGGGTGCTCGCGCAGCGCGGGCATGCGCAGCGCGATTGCGCTGAGCCGATAGAACAGATCCTCCCTGAACCGGCCTTCGCGCACCATCCGCCGGATGTCCCGGTTGGTGGCGGCGATGACCCTTACGTCCACCCGCTGCTCGCCGTCTTTGCGGCCTTCGCCGCCGAGGCGTGTCACCCGGCCCTCCTGCAGGATGCGCAACAGCACGGCCTGTATCTCCAGCGGCAGCTCCCCGACCTCATCCAAGAACAGCGTGCCCCCGTCGGCCCGCTCGAACACCCCCGCGCGCGCCTCCGCCGCGCCGGTGAACGCGCCTTTTTCATGCCCCCGGAACGCGTCTTCGAGCAGGTGGAGGTTTGATGCCGCGCAGTTCAGCGGAACAAACTCGTTGTCGCGGCGGGAGGAGAGGTGGTGGAGCATCAGCGCCGCGGCCTCCTTACCCGTGCCGCTCTCCCCGAGGATCAGGACGCGGATGTCCGGGTGGCTGGCGACCTGACGGATGGCGCGGCGCACCTCCGACATCGCGGGGCTGTGTCCGGTCAGGGGCGCGCTGGACAGAGCGGCGTGGCTGCGCACGAGCGCCCGCTCGTCGGCCGACCAAGCCTCCGGTCCCTCGCCTTTCGCGACATGCCGGATCGCCGTCCCGAGAACCGCATCGTCGTCCAGGTTGCGGTGCGCGTAACCCGCCGCGTCCAGCAGCGGCGCGTTGGCCTTCACCGCCGCATCCAACGCATCTTTTACACCCAGGCCGGCGCAGACGGCCTCTTGCAGCGATGCTTCCAGAACAAACGGCGATAAAGCCTTGAGCGTCGCGTCATCGACGGACGCGGACGGCGGCAGGGCGCTGATCCAGCGCAGGGACACCCCCAGTTTGACCAACGCGCGGACACCGCGCGCCAGCCGCTGGGGGTCGCCGCCCAGCGAAACGCCCACAATGAGAATGCGCGAAAACCCTTTCGCCGTCTCCAGCGCCTCCGGCAGACGCGCCTTGCTCACGCCGCGCACCTCCGCGCCGGGATAGGCCAACAGAGCCAGCGCGGCGCAGTGCGCGTAGTAGTGGGAGTCCGAGTCCCAGCCGGTGACAATCAGCGTGTGTTCCTTGCCCATGAGACCTCCCTGTCAAAAGATCAACAGTATAGTCAATTACTGACAGATCGCAAGATTGATCCCGTTTTTTGCAGCCCCCCGTCACAGACCGATTGCGGCTCACGGGGACATTCGCCCTCCAGAACCGTCGCATGGATCGTGCGCAGAATGGTGGTCGAGCATCCTCACGAGCCGCAAGGGGCCAGCCACAGGGATCCAAGAGGTTCGCCGCAAACAAGCGGACCACTTGGCACGTCCTTTGCGATGAAAACGGCTGCACCCAAAAGAAAGGCGAAATGGACATGACCCACTCCCGTATGACGCAGAACGGCGATGGCATCGACTCCGTACCGGCAACTCGTGGATTCAACCTACTGGACGCAGCCTGTCCCGACAGCTTGGCTCACAGCCGGATGATCGGGCACTTGCTCGGTTTCAAAAACCGCGAGGGGCGTTCCGTGATCCTTGAAAGCCTGCTCGACTATCTCACGAACACGAAAAAGCTGCCCGGCCTCGAGGGCTTCCGCATTGACAAGGACCCGTGTCGACTCAAACTGACGAGCCATATAGCCGGTTGCGAATGCCGTTGGGTGTTTGGAACCGACGAGCAATGGGAGGCCGACCAGTGCTGCGGGATTCTCGCCCTACACAAAGCCAACTGGACGGCGGGGAAACGTTTACCGGAGGCTGACACTTTCCAATGGGCGGTCAACGACCGTATCAACCGGCTGCTTGTGCTCTGCCTCCCGCCGGAGGATTTCGTGGCACCGCACGAACAGACCTGGGAAGGCGTGTGTGAAGAAGAGCCTTGGAAAGTCGGGCGGGAAGCAACGGACGTCCAGCCCCTCGCCACAAAGTGCCAGCGTCTCATCCGGTGTCCATCTGGACCGGACGGCTCCGAGTGGAAAATACTCAAGGCCGGGGGGCAGGGTCAGGGGGACGGCATCACTGAACCCGAGACCGACGAACACAGCCACCTGCATGTCGTCAGAAAACATGTCTTGGCACCCAAAGTCACAGCGCGGTACGTATGGCTGTCCTGCCTCGGCGACGTTCTGCCGTGGCTGCGGGAAAAGGTTCTCCCTGCAGCAGAAGCGGAGGACGAGGGCCTCGCGCAGTCCGTCGCGCAGTACATCGGCCATTTGGAGCGGCGCCCGGCCGTCCTGACGGATGACGGCGGCGTGGCGGCGCGGGATGCCGAGATCGGCCAGAAAATTGAGCTTGGAATCGTCTTCCGGGACCGACTGGTCGCCGCGTTGGACCGTGAGGGCTATCGCGTGAAGAACGGCGCGACGCCTGATGAACGGGCGAGAGGAACCATCCGCGAAAAGTATGAGAATGCGCCTGAGCGGGCTTCGGCTCCCGGGGATTTGCTTCATATCCACTCGAAAGACGCCGCCGCCGCAATCTGCCTCGCCTTTTGGTTATCCTGTGACGTACCTGTTCTCACGTTCAACTGGCGACCGCTGGGCATCGAAGGAGCAAGTGTCGCCGGACCGTCCAAGAGGACTGTGTGGAACGGAGCGGCACAGATTGATGCCAACCCGGCTTTCTGCTTCCACGTATGGGACGTCGATTCACGACTGCGTTTCGGAACCCTTCCTTTGCCCGTCATGCGGGATATCCTCAGCGACGAGCACGTTGCGGAAGAACTGGCGTCCAAAATCGCCTCCGCCTTCGAGCGTATCCGTGCCGACCATGAGGCGCGTCTCGGTACGGGGACAGAAGAAAACGCATGAACGCTAACACCACACCTACCTCTGCGGCCCCGTTCCTGCGCGTGCCGCCGCACAGCCCCGAAGCCGAGCGCGGCGTTCTGGGCTCTATCCTGCTTGACGTGGGCAACGACAGCCGCGTGCTAGACCTCTGCACCGAAAACGGCGTCACCACCGAATCGTTTTTCGCCCCGGTGAACCGGCTACTCTTCGAGACGCTGAACGAGATGTCCCGCGCCGCCGCCACCATCGACCCCCTCACCCTCAACGAGCGGCTGCGGACCCTGAACCGCCTTGACACCATTGGCGGCACCGCTTATCTGCAGGCGCTCATCGACGAGACCCCCACCGCCGCCCACGCTGAGTACTACATCAACATCGTCCGGCAGAAGCACCTCTTGCGTGCCGTCATCGACTGCGCCCGCGACGCCGAGCGCCGCTGCTACAACGAGGCCGTCAGCGCGGATCTGATCCTCGGCGAGGTTGAACAGAAGTTCCTCGGTATCGCCGACCTCCGCGCGGGAACGGGCCTCACCTGGCCGCAGGCCATTATCAACACGATGGGTCACATCGACCGCCTCTTCTCCCTCGGCTCCGGCACGGTTTCCGGCCTGCCCACCGGCTTCTCCAACCTTGACAAGAAGCTCAAAGGCATGCGCAACGGCGAGATGATCGTGCTTGCCGCCCGGCCCTCCATGGGCAAAACCTCGCTCGCCATGAACATCGCCGAGTGCGTCGCGCTCGGCAAGGACATCTACGGACACCCCATGAAAGGCGACAACGCCCGACCGCACCCCGTGGCGGTCTTCTCGCTCGAGATGTCCACCGAGTCCCTCGGCCTGCGCATGGTCTGCGGCCTCGCGGGCGTGGCCGGATTCCAGATCGACCAGGGATTGATCAACCCCAAAAAAATCAGCCAGCAGCTCACCCGCGCCGCCTCTGATCTCAGCAAGGCGCCCCTCTATGTGGACGACACCGGCGGACTTGACGTGATGGACATGCGTGCCCGGGCACGCCGCATGAAGAAGCGGAACAGCATAGAACTGGTTGTCATCGACTACCTCCAGCTCTGCAACTGCCGCGAATTCGCCAAACAGGGCCTACAGATCGAGACTTCCCGTATTTCAGGCCAGATCAAAGCCATGGCCAAAGAGCTCAAGTTGCCGGTCATCGTGCTGAGTCAGCTCAGCCGCGCGCCTGAGCAGCGCGGCGACAAAACCAACAAGCCCAGGCTCTCCGACCTGCGCGACTCCGGCGCCATCGAGCAGGACGCTGACGTGGTCTTGTTGCTGCGCCGCCCCTGCAAAGCCCAAGGTGACCCCGAGTACGAGGATAAGCGCCTCGCCATCGTTGACGTGGCCAAGCACCGCAACGGACCCACCGGCGAGGTGCGCCTCGATTTCGACGACGCCCTCACCCGCTTCGGCGACCGCGCAGACCAGGGCGGAGAGACCGATGGCCTAGACCCCGACACAACCCCCGAGTTGTGAGAAGCAACTGCAAGCAACTGCGGGACAGGTAATCAGACAGCTAAGAAGCGCCTCACGGCGCCACTACGAACAGGAGAAAGCCCGGCGTTTCCGTTTGTAGTGGGCCCGTGAGGGCCTTCCCACAGCGCACGTCCCGCTATAATTAGAATTGCTGACGCCTGAGACGTACCGCTTGCCAGCGGTACATGACCGGCACGATCACGGCGGATGTGGAAAGGCTGACAGCTTTGATTGCCGAACTGCTCGTTCCGGTGTCATGAACATGTCGGACAGTTCAAGAACGCGAACGGGCGGCTGATCGTTTTCAAGATGGACAGCAAGCTGGTCGTTCATGAGGTAGGCTGTTCCGGCGTCACCGAAATCAGCAGCCGCTATGCGTAATAACGCTTACTGTTTGTATTTGAGGACCGTGTTGCGGGAGACGCCGAGCGCGGCGGCGGCGCGGGAGACGTTGCCGCCGTGCTTTTCCAAGACCCTGCGGACATGCAGTCGGGTCACGTCGTCCAGCAGGTCGGAGGAGCCGGACGGCGCAACGGATGGAGACGGCTCCCCGCCTCCCATCGCAGCCCGGTAGCCATCCAGCAGCTTTCCGAAATCCCGCTCGTCCAGCGCGCAGGCCCGGTCCAGCAGGTTGGCCAGTTCGCGGACATTGCCGGGATAGCCGTATCCCGCCAGCGTGTCCGCCTGCGCCCGGTTCAGCGGGCGCCACCCCTCGCGCCGTGCCCGGCCCCAGACCTCGCGGGCGATCTCCGGAATGTCCTCCGGGTGCTTGCGCAGCGCGGACATCCGCAGCGCGACCGCGCTGAGCCGATAGAACAGGTCCTACCTGAACCGGCCTTCGCGCACCATCCGCCAGCAGCGCTAGCGCGGCGCAGTGCGCGTAGGCGTGGGTGTCCGAGTCCCAGCCGGTGAGAATCAGCGTGTGTTCCTTGCCCATGAGACCTCCCTGTCAAAATATCAACAGCATATTCAAAAGTTGACAGATCGCAAGACGGATATCGCATCATTCTAGGTTGGTCGTTTTGGTAGGGACGTTTCCCCGAAACGTCCGCAGGTCATTGCAGCTACGCATTTGAGGAGACTGGGACTGGTGGACGGCTCGGGGATCCGTCCCTACCGGACGCGGCCACACACGTCGGGAAGAGGGACGCGGCAGGACGCCACTGGTAGGGACGTTTCCCCGAAACGTCCGCAGGTCCTTGTGGCACCGCATCACAATCATTCCTTGGGCAGATTTTTGGGGCAGACTTTCATTTCTTCGCCTAACGTTACGGGTGCAGCGTGCCCGATTGTTCGCATTAATTCTTTTTAGAGATCAACATCAAGAACCACCTGATATCTGTGAATACATTGAGTAAGAATGAGAGAAATAATAAATGTAGGGCCAGGGCAACGCCGATTACTAGAGCGATAAAAGCCTTTTGCGATTCGCCTGCGGAATAAATAAAAAAAAAGCCAAAGAACCCACATATGACGCATACAACTCCGAGGGCTGTCAAAAGTGCTCCCCATCCAGAGCGGCGTTCAATATTAATATCGTCAAAGCCAGGCGGTCGAAGTGCCGATGGACGTAATGTAACTTCAACTGGTTTTTTGCACGATGGACAATCAATTAGCTGGCCAAGGTTATCAAGCGATGCTTCAAAAGTTGTCTTGCATTTTGGGCACACGCACCTTGTACAATTTGGTTGACTCACATTCAGTAATGGCACAGTAATTTGGGCAGAACACTCCGGGCAAGACACGGCCATTCCGGCACCTTTTTCGCTCACATCTAGGTTATGTTCGCAGGCAGGGCAATCAAAGTTAATGTCAGCCATGTATTTTCTCCTTTGATCCAACAGTCTTATTGAGCCTACCTCACACCGTGAAGCCCGCCCATAAGACTTAATGCAGATCGTATAGATTTGGTCAGTAAACAACAAGCCCCAAATTGTCAAAATTCACCATTTGCTGTGTCTTTTCGACATCTTTCGTTTTGCGCAGAGACTGAAGTAGGCTTTGTGCAAACCAGTGAAATAGGCGCTCTGGATCGTCGCGCACCTGACCTCGTTGTTCGGTAAGGATGGTTTTGATTTTCTCATTGGGAGCGAGAGCCCGGGGGATTTCGCAACGCCGTAGGGTTCCCCCCAACGCTCTCAAGGCCAGCGTTTTTTTGATGCAGAAAATCCGCGGAGGGAATACTATGAGTTCCATTTCCAAGAAAGCAAAAAGGCCATGCCGGACAAAACGAATACCGCGACGCTGGGGCAGATTTTCGTGAGTTTCACGAAGGTCGGGGCCGTGCTGTTCGGCGGCGGGTATGCGATGTTGCCGCTGTTGGAGCGCGAGGTGGTGAATACGCGCGGCTGGTGCCGGTTCGAAGAGATGACCGACTATTATGCCATGTCCCAACTGGTGCCGGGCGTTGTGGCGGTCAACACGGCGATGCTGATCGGGCATCACCTGCGCGGCTTCTGGGGCACGTTGGCGGCGACGCTCGGTGTGGTGTTCGTCCCATTTTTTGTGATCCTCGCTTACGCGGTTGCCTTTGACCGGATGGTAGGCTCCAAACTGCTGAACGATGCGATGTCAGGGCTTCGCCCGGCTGTGGCGGGGCTGATGCTGGGCGTGGCCTATACGCTGTTCAGCCGCAGCCGCAAGACGCGCTTGGGTTTGGTTGTTTCCGTATTGGCCGCCACGCTTGTGCTGGGTTTCGGCGTCAGCGCGGTGCGCGTGATCCTCGCGGGCGTGGCCGCGGGCTTGCTCTGGTATGTGGTCACAGCTGTGCGCCGCAGATCGGCGGCTCGCGCGGGCGTTCATTCAGAGCAACCCCTGAACCCTGACCCCTGAACCCTAACCCCTGTAACCTCTCCGCATGAACATCTTCCTCAAACTGGCTTATGTGTTTTTCAAGATCGGCCTCCTGACCGTCGGCGGCGGGCTGGCGATGATTCCGATCATCCAGTACGAGATGGTGAGCAGAGGGTGGCTGGACACCCAGCAGTTCCTCGACATTCTTGGCATTGCGCAGATGACGCCGGGGCCGATGTCGGTCAACACCGCCACGTTTGTCGGTTATCGCGTCGTTGGCGCGGCTTATCCGCACTCGGTCTGGATCGCGGTGGCCGGTGCGGGGGTGGGCACGCTGGCCGTGTGTGCGCCGTCTCTGCTGTGCATCAACCTGTTTGGTGCGTTCTGGCGGCGTAACCGCAATCATCCCTGCATGGCCAGGGTGTTCGATATTCTCCGCCCGCTTGTAACCGGGCTGGTGATTACGGCGGCGGCTTTACTGGTGCTGGAATGTCTGTGGGGAGGAGAGGCAAAGGCTGTGCTGCAGCGCCTGCCCGACCTGCGGGCGGCGGCGCTGGTGGCGGTCGCCTTCTTTTTGACCGCCTTCACAAAAGTCTCGCCCGTCTACGTTCTGCTGGGTGGAGCAGGGGTAGGGGCGCTGTTCGGGCTACTTTGAATTTCGCTTTTGATGTGTTGACCTGCTGGGTGAAAGTCGTTAAACTCCGCACGCTTTTATGGGCTGTACGTGCCCGCTACGTGTGCAGCGGAAGCTTTATTCCGCAAAGGAGACCGAATGAACGCATCACAACCCACAAATCCTATGGTGGAAAATGGGCTGTTAAAGGGATACGCGGACAAAATTCGCGCGACGGGTAAAATAGACGCTGCGTTGTATGAGAAGTTCAACGTCAAGCGAGGCCTTCGCAATGCGGACGGGACGGGCGTTCTCGTCGGGCTGACGTGTATCGGTGCTGTCCACGGCTACATTATCTCCGAGAGTGAAAAGGTTTCTGTTCCCGGGCAACTCTTCTATCGCGGCATCAACGTCAATGACCTCGTCCAGGGCTTCCAGAAAGAGAAGCGGTTCGGGTTTGAGGAGACCGCTTATCTGCTGCTCTTTGGCGAACTGCCGAGCGCGGGCGAACTGAAGGTCTGGAACGAGTTGCTCGACTCCTACCGCCGCCTGCCGGACGGCTTCAAAGAAAGCGCGATCATCCGCGCGCCGGGCAAGGACCTGATGAACAGCATCGCACGCGCGGTGCTGATGGCCTATACCTATGACCCAGCGCCGGACCGGCTCGACATCGAAACGACGCTCCGGCAGAGCATCGAGCTGATCGCGCAGTTCCCGACCATCGCCGCGTATGCCTACCAGGCCAAGGCCCACTATCACATGGGCCAGAGCCTGATGATGCGCTATCCGGAGAGCGGAAAGAGCACGGCCGAGAACCTCCTGATGCTGATCCGCGAGGACGGCCTGTACTCGCCGCTCGAAGCCGAGCTGCTCGACCTCTGCCTCGTGCTGCACGCGGAGCACGGCGGCGGCAACAACTCGGCGTTCACGACGCACGTGGTGACCTCCTCGTTCACCGACTCGTATGCCGCGATCGCGGCGGCGACGCTGTCGCTCAAGGGGCCGCGCCACGGCGGCGCCAACCTGCGCGTGATGGAGCAGATGCGCGAGATTAAAGAGCACGTCGAGCACTGGGACAATGAAGGCGAGGTGGCCGATTACCTGACGAAGATCCTTTCCAAGCAGGCCGGCGATGGCACGGGGCTGATCTACGGGCTCGGCCACGCGGTCTATACCTTGTCCGATCCCCGCACCGATCTGTTGCGCGAGAAAGCCCGCGGGCTGGCCAAGTCCAAGGGCCGCGAAGAGGAGCTGCAGCTTTACGAGACGATCGAACGCATTGGGCCGGGGCTTTTCAACAAGAGCCGCGTCAAGCCGCGCGACCTCTGCGCCAACGTGGATTTCTACTCGGGGTTTGTCTACGACATGCTTAACATCCCGATCGACCTCTACACGCCGATCTTCGCGATTTCGCGTGTGGTGGGGTGGTGCGCTCACCGGATCGAAGAGCTGCTCAATGGCGGGCCGATCATCCGGCCGGCCTATAAAGCCATCTTTGAGCAGCGTCCGTATAAGCCGATGGACACGCGCGCCAAGTAGCGTGTTTATGGCCTTGTAATTGAGGAGGGTAGATGGAAATCCTTAACTATAAGCCGACGATGCGTTATCGGCCCTACGGGACGAAGACGGATGTGCTGGTTTCGATGCTCGGCATCGGGGCCATGCGTTTTCCGCAGGTTGAGGGGCGGATCGACGAGGCCCGCGCCATCGACTTGATCGAGACCGGACTTGAGGGCGGCATCAACTACATCGATACGGCCTACGTCTACAACGACGGAGGGAGCGAGCGGGTGACCGGTCTCGCGCTCAACAACGGGTGGCGCGACAAGGTGCATGTGGCGACCAAGATGCCGGTCTGGGAGCTTGAGAAGCCGGGTGACCAGAACCCGTTTTTCGAGACGCAACTGGCGCGGTTGCAGGCGTCGAGGATCGATTTTTATCTTTTGCACGCGCTGAACAAACGGTACTGGAAGAACGTGCTCAACTCCAAGTCGCTGGAGTGGCTGGACGAGGAGAAGAAGCGCGGCCGCATCCGGTTTGCGGGTTTCTCGTTTCACGACGACTTCGATTTATTCAAAACGGTCATTGATGCGTACGACTGGGATTTCTGTCAGATCCAGTACAATTACGCGCAGCAAGACATCCAGGCAGGTATACGCGGATTGCAGTATGCCCACAGCAAGGGCATTGGCGTGGCGATCATGGAGCCGCTGTTCGGCGGTTTTTTGACAGGGCCTCAAATGCCGCCCGGCGCCAGCCTCCTGTTCGAGGAGTATGGCGTCAATCCTGTGTCGAGTGCGCTCCGCTGGATTTGGAGTCAGCCCGAGCCAGCCGTGGTGCTGAGCGGCATGAACGAGAAGTACCAGATCAAGGACAACCTGCGCACGGTGGAAACCGCTGATGTGGGCGTGCTTTCGGAGCGCGAGAAGCAGGTGCTGGAGAAGGTTTGCACGTTTATCCGTGACCATGTGCCGATCGCGTGCAGCAAATGCGGCTACTGCCTCAAGAGCTGTCCTGTCGGAGTCAAGATTCCCTTCATGTTTGACCTGTACAACAAGCACTTGCTGATGGAGCGCAAGCACACGCTGCACCCAGCCCTTTACCGGAGCTTGATGCCTAACGAAAAGGCGTCGGCCTGCATCCAGTGTGGCAACTGTAAGAAATATTGTCCGCAAGAAATCGATATTCCGGAGTGGCTGTTGAAAGTCGCTGCGGAGTTCGGCGGGACATAAGGAGAGCGATGAGTGTGATTGCACAACAGGCCGTCGCGGCGGCGGCAGGGGCGCTTCAGAAACCGGTTGCGGATGTGGCGCGGGTGTTCACCGCTGAGGTGAACAGCGGGCGCGAGATGGTCGATGTCGCCTTGTGCTGGCTGGCTGAAAACGGCGCGTCTTTTGTGGTCAATGTGCTGGTGGCGGTCCTGTTGCTGCTGATCGGGTCGCACGTGGTCCGGCTGGCGACGCAGGCCACGCATAAGGCTTTGCAAAAAACCGGACGTGTGAACACGCTGTTGCAGAATTTCTTGTGCAGCGTGGTGAACAAGATCGGGTGGATTCTGCTGGTCATGATCGTGGTGCAGCGTTTGGGCGTGGACATCGCGCCGCTCATTGCGGGACTGGGCGTCACCGGGTTCATTCTTGGCTTCGCGTTTCAGGAGACGCTGGGCAATCTGGCCTCCGGCATGATGATCGCCATTAACCAGCCGTTCAAAGTCGGCGATTATGTGGCCGTGGGCGGCATTGAGGGTTCCGTGAGGGAGCTCAACATGATGGCCGCTACGCTGACCACCGGCGACAATAAGAAAGTCGTCGTGCCAAACAAAGTCATCTGGGGTGCGGCCATCACCAACTTCACGGCGATGGACAAGCGGCGTGTGGACATGGCGATCGGCATCGCGTACGGAATGGACATCGGCAAGGCCAAGCAGGTCGCGTTGGGCGTCCTGCGCGCGCATCCGCTGGTGCTGGCCGATCCCGCTCCGATCGCGGAGGTCCTCTCGATGGGCGACTCGGCCGTGAACCTGATCATGCGCCCGTGGGCCAAGCCCTCTGATTACTGGACCGTGCTCTTTGCGGTCAATCAGGCGGTCAAAGAGGCCTTCGACAAGAACGGCATCGAGATTCCGTTCCCGCAGCTCGATGTCCACATGAAGAGCTAGTTCATTAGGCTGTGGATCGGAGCCGGTATGTGTCCGCCGCGGTTGACGAAAACTTCCGCGCCTTGGGGGCTGGCCGACTGCGTCACCACGCCCGAGCCGAACAGGCCGCCGAAATCCACGAACTCGCCGAGCGCCGCGCCGGGCACGGGGATGACGCGTACGCCGGTGGTCTTACGATTGGTGATGCCGATGGCCGCCTCATCCAAAATGATGCCCGCAACGGTCTCGGCCGTGGTGTTTCCGGGCAGCAGGACCATGTCCAGCCCCACGGAGCAGACCGCGGTCATGGCTTCCAGCTTCTCCAGCGTCAGCGTGCCGTCGGTCACGGCCTTGGAGAGCGCGTGGTCTTCCATGATGGGGATGAAGGCTCCGGAGAGTCCGCCGACCGCGCTGGAGGCGAACGCGCCGCCCTTCTTGACCGCGTCGTTCAGCAGCATCACCGCCGCGGTGGTGCCGGGCGCGCCGATCAGGCGGATGCCCATGCTCTGGTAGATCTCGCCCACGGAGTCGCCGACGCGAGGGGTCGGTGCGAGCGAGAGGTCGACCACGCCGAAGGGGATATGCAGGCGGTCGGCCACCTCGCGGCCGATCAGCTCGCCGGTGCGCGTGACGCGGAACGCGGTGTGCTTGATCTCCTCCGCGATCTCGTTCAGCGTGGCGTCGGGATCACGGGCCACCAAGCGGTCCACCGCGCGTTTGACCACGCCCGGGCCGCTGACGCCCACGTTGATGACGCACTCCGGCTCGCCCGGGCCGAGCATCGCTCCGGCCATGAAGGGGTTGTCCTCGGGCATGTTGGCGAAGACCACGATCTTGGCACAGCCGAACCCGCGGCTGGCGCGGCTGGCTTCGGCCGTCTCAATGATCTTGCGCGCGATCAGCAGGACGGCGTCCACGTTGATGCCGGCCTTGGTGGTGCCCACATTAAAAGAGGAGCAGACGCGTTTGGTGGCGATCAGCGCCTGCGGCAGCGACTCGATCAGCGTGCGCTCGCCGGGCGTGACACCCTTCTGGACGAGCGCGGAAAAGCCGCCCAACAGGTCGATCTTCACCTGCTCCGCGGCGGCGTCGAGCGCCTGGCAAAGCCGCACGGCCGTTTCGACGGTGTGGCCTTCGAGCAGGACGCTGGCGGGTGAGACCGCGATGCGCTTGTTGACGATCGGCAGGCCGTAGCGGTCGCTCACCTCGTTGCAGAAGCGCACGAGACTGCCGGCCTTTTCCACGATGCGCTCGTAGACGGCCCTGACCAACTTGTCAGGGTCCGAATTGGCGCAGACATTCAGGTTGATGCCGAGCGTCACGGCCCGAACGTCGAGATTCTCTTCACGCACCATGCGGATGGTTGAGAGGACGGCTTGTCTTGCTAACATGAGAGGCCTTGGGGTTCAGGGTTCAGGTTCAACTTGAACGTAGAGCGTTCAATTTCCAATCAAACTCTTAATCGGCCCGATCTCATTCGTGGCCCGGAAGATGTTCTCGTGGCAAAGCAGGCCGATAAGCCCGAGTTTCGCCATCGCGACGCGGAAGCTCTCCTGGATCGTACGGAAGTCGACCGCCTCGGGCACTACGACCTGGGCAATATAAACGACCTTGCCATCCTCCTCCTCGACCATCCAGTCCTCGATGTTGACGCCGTGCTCCACGAGAAACGAGGCGATCGCGAAGATGGTTCCAGGCTTGTCCGCGCCGCGCGTCATCACCACGAAACGGGCACCGGTCGTCAGGGCGGGCCTTTGCTCTTCTGGGCGGTCAATCACGGTGACCACCGCTTCGGATTCGAGCGAGGAATCCAACAGGGCGCGCAACGCTTCAGGGCTAACCTGACAGGGATGTTCCGAGGTGAAGACCAGGCTGAAAAATCCGTCGACAACGGTTTGGCGGATGGCGCCGATGTTGCCTTCGAGCGAAAAAACGGCCTGGGTGACATCGCGCAAAAGGCCGACGCGGTCAGGCACGAACACCGAAGTGATAAAACGCCGGGTATGAGTCATGGTGGGCTTTTGCATGGGTGGGTGCCGCTAAAACAAAAACCCCGAAAAACAACATCGTGCTGATTTTCGAGGTTTAAAATGGAGCCAACGATCCGGATCGAACGGACGACCTGTTCATTACGAATGAACTGCTCTACCAGCTGAGCTACGTTGGCTTAAAAATAGAGTTC
>JBBRJN010000025.1:0-13437 GCA_038219365.1 Kiritimatiellia bacterium
ATCTTCGGCGCGGGTGTATTGCTGACCGAGTGGCTCATTCTGTGGTGGATGCAGCGCAACAAAATCTTCCTGCGGGTCTAGGCGAGGGACTAGCCGTTCAAAACGTCCTGCCGAACTCGCGCGACTGCGGGATCGCAACCCCGCCGGGCATATCCATGCGAGGCCGCTTGTCAAGGCTCTCCTTGCCCTTGCGGAGCGCCGTCAACAGCGCCATGTAAACGCCGTCTTGCGTGGATGCGATCACTGGCGCGGACAGATCGTTCTTCACGCCCGCAAGGCCGAGCCCACCGGCGGACTTCGCCAAATGCGCGTTGAGCAAAAGGCTGTTCTCCGGCCGCGTCAGGTTGAGCCACAGGTTCTTACGGGTGCGGCCGCCGGCCTCCGCTAACGGCCCGTGACATGACGCGCAATTTCTGCCGTAGCTCTCATTCAATTCGGCCAGCCACGGCTCGGGGCAGGGCTTCACGCGCACATTCCCGGGCACGAAATGCCAGGTGTCGCGTCCGCCCATCGTATAGGTGCGCGACATGTCGTAGGTTGCATAGTATTGCGCATTGGCGTCAATCCAGGCGTAAATGCGGCAACGGCTTTCGTCATCGAGTTCCACACCGTGATGCTTGTCCTCGATGAACTGCGTGAGCCGGCTGACCATTGAGCCTGTCTTGAGCGCGGGAAAGACGCCCGTTGGCCCCGGATTGATGAAATAGTAGACGACCATCCGGCGGTCGATCAGCGTGTCATATGACATGTTGAAAAAGCGGGTTTTATCCCCGCTCAGATCCGCCTTTCCCGCAGGAGCGGTGCCGGAGTGGCACCGCACGCAATAGCGGTCGAACACCGGCTGAACCTGCCGCACATAATCGACCGGGCCCGCGCCCCACGGCGGAGGCGTGAGCGCGTCCGGAGGCCGGCCCGCCCTCGCGTCGCTCTTCGCGGCCGCCGCCGGTGCGCTCATCCGAGGCTCATGGCAGCCGGCACACGAGGCACGCTCACCCGTGGTGATCTGCGTCACTGACCCCATGCGCTGCAGCTCTTTGCCGTCCTTGTCCAGAGCGATGAAATAAAGTTCGCAGTTGGAAGGGACTTGAAAATAGGCTGCCCCGTCGCTATCCACCGGCACCTCGCCAAGATTCTCTTTCACGTAATACGAACCGTAACCGATAATCGGGTAGTGGTCATGGAACCGAGGGCCTTCCGTGTTCCATTTTTTGGGCAGCTGCCGCATCACGCGTAACGCTTTGACCTGCCCGCGTTGCACCCCCTGCTCCTCCAGGCCGCGGTAAACATTTTGCACGTAAAAGGTGCCTTCGCCTGCCTCCTGAGGCGCCTCGCCACGAATGATCGTCGCAGGCATCGACCTCGCCCGCAGCGGCATCGCGCTAAAGACGTTCTCCCCGACCTCACGGAGCGGATACCGCGTCCCGTCGTAGTGGCAGACGTACAGCTGGAACCCTTGCGCCGGATCGTTCGCGTTTCCGAACGACGCGAGAAAAAGGCCGTCCGCCAACGGCCACGGGTCCGTCACCGCTGCGGGATAGAAGCGATCTCCGGAGCCCCAGTTAGCATGCAGCCAGTTCTCACCGGCCGCGATCTCATAAGGCGTTTCAAAGGTCACCTTGCGCAGGGCGGCGGGATTCTCAATGCCCACCCGACGGCTGAGCACCGCGATGTCGCCGATCGGCGGGTGGTGATGCGCCGCCATGGTCAGCAGCACATCTCGGGTGCCCGGGACCTGCTTGCCGCCATAGCGCGAATTCGGCACGGTGAGGGTGTTGCCGAAATAGAGCTGTAGTTGCCGCCCGTCGGGCAACAAGGTCCAGAGCCCCTGCCACATGAAGATGTTCTTGTCCTGGTACTCCCAGCGTGTACAGAGTACCGAGCCGTCGTCCAGCACCGAGGGCTTCATGGTGCAGAGCGTCGTGAAATCGAAGCGCCTGATATCAGCCCCGTCCGCATGGCAGGAATAGAGCGCGGATGCCAAAAAATCTTGGCAGAGCGAATACGACTCCACGCGCGACGAGCAGAACACGATGCGCCCGTCCGGATAGTAGACGCCGTTGAAATCGTGATAGGGCCCGTCCGTGATTTGCCTCAGCCCCTGACCGTCTACTTTGATCTCCCAGATGTGAAACGGCTCGTTCGGTGCTGTTTTGTGCGTAAACAGAATCGTTTGCCCGTCCCAGGAGAGGTCCATGTCCCAGACAAAGCCCTCGTCCGTCGTGAAAATCACGCGCGGCGGCAGCTGCGGCTGACGCGGGTCAAAGACCTCGATGGAAGAGCCCTTGTCCGTGCGGCGCGCGAACATCGTGGCGTTGGTGCCGCGTAGCCCGTACCCGGCCTTACGCCGCACAAAAGCGACCGGCGGCAAGGCGGCAAGCAGCGCTTCCCGCTCTTTCTCCCCCTCCGCCCCGGTCTTGTCGCGCGCTTCCACGTCACACAGACAGACCGCCAGCAACGCGGCCAAGACTCTTCGCCTCACATCCCCCTCCTCGCTGCTGTTGGACGGGCAAACACGCTGGAACGGCGGCGCTTGCTTTTACCGGCGGAATGTTTGGGAAACAAACTCCAAAACATTTGGCAGCGCCGTGCGCCAGTACTCCCACGAATGCCCGCCGTCACGCATGCGGAACTCGTGCGGGATCTTTTTCTCCAGCAGCAGCACATGCATGCGAGCGTTGTCTGCGGACAAAAAATCGTCGTCCCCGCAATCGATATAGAAGCGCACCGCTTTTTTCTGTTCCTCAGGAACCCGTTCGGCCAAGGTCACCGGACAATACCGGTCGATGAACGCCTCGACTTTCTCCTCCGTCTCGCCCTGCTCTGACAGCTTCAGACGCTTTTTCATGGCGTCGCGGTCCCATAGCGCCGCGCTTAATGGGCAGCTCGATGCGAACAGGTCCGGGTGCCGCAGCGCGTACATGAACGCGCCCAAGC
The DNA here is from genome assembly GCA_038219365.1 of Kiritimatiellia bacterium. GTDB lineage: Bacteria > Verrucomicrobiota > Kiritimatiellia > RFP12 > UBA1067 > JAHFSX01. The sequence continues at coordinate 2,935 of JBBRJN010000025.1, forward strand.
CCCCCATCGACAAGCCCGCAACCGCACGGAACTCCTTCTTGGTACGGCACCGATACGTCGACTCGACATACGGCATCAGCTCCGTGAAAAAATAATCCTCGTACCGATATTGCCCCTTGAGGTCGTTCGCATACCACGTCACCTCGGCGTCCGGCATCACGATGATCATCGGTGCCGCACGTCCATCGGCGATGGCCTGATCCGCGATCTTCTGCACCTCGCCAAACTGGACCCAGCCCGTCTGGTCATCGCTGTACCCGTGGAGCAGGTAGAGAACGGGATAACTGCGCTCGGACGATGCATAGCCATCGGGCAGATAGATTGCAACCTTCATCTCTTTGCCGAGAATCTCGCTCTTCACCGTCTTGTTGTCGAAGACCTGGCTCGCAGCCCGCGAGCAAGAAACAGCCAGCACACCAACCAACAGAAGACTCATGACACGTCTCATTGTTCTCATTCTCCTCTCTTCGTCATTTCCGACAGGACACCTTCCCGAAACAAGGCGGTTTCAGAAGGGAACACTCGGCGATCCGCGTGCCGCGATCGGGCAGCTCGTCTCAGCCGCCATGTAGTCGCCCGTGGCCGCATAGGCCCTTGCGCGGCAACCGCCACACCCGGTGCGGAACGCGCACGCGCCGCACGCGCCGCCGTAGCGGTCGGGCTGTGCCAGATCGCGAAACACAGCCGAAGCCTCGTACGCTTGCTTAAAGTCAAACGCATGTGCCCTTAAATCGCCGCTGGCCACATCGAGAAAGCCGCACGGCTGCAACACGCCGGTATGGGAAATAAAGACAAATCCGCGTCCGCCCATGCAGCCGGCGGGCGGCTGCCCCGGCTTCCCGAGCGACTGCCAGATCCGCACGGCTTGCGGCGCACACGTCTCGCGCACGCGAAGCGGGCCCTGCCGATCCATTTCGAACGCCCACCGCAAAACGTCCTCGGTCTCTTCGGGCGTCAGTGACAAATCGCGAAGCCCCGCCCCGCGCCCGACCGGCACCAGAAAAAAAAGATCGAGCATCCGTGCGCCACGCGCGATAGCCTCCTCGCGGATCGCAGGCAACTCATCCTTGTTCAGCCGCGAGACCGTCGCATTCACTTGAAAAGGCATGCCGATTTCCGAGGCGACCGCCATGGCCCGCGTCACGTTCTCGAACGCGCCCGTCACGCCCCGGAACGCGTCGTGCGTCGCCGCGCTGGCTCCGTCAAGGCTGAAGCTGCACCCCGTGACACCCGCGTCTTTGAGCCTCTGCAAAGCCTCGCGTGTCACCAGCGTCCCGCAGGGGGCCATCACCGAACGCAGGCCGCGCTCGGTCGCACCGCGCACCAAGTCAAGGATGTCGGGGCGGTACATCGGCTCACCACCGGTCCAGATGATCATCGGGCGCCCAAACCCAGCCAAAGAGTCAAGAATGCGCAGGCATTCCGCCGTGTTCAGCTCACCTTCGTAGGCATGGTCCTGCGCACCCGCCCGGCAGTGCTTGCACGCCAGAGGGCAGCGCCGCGTGACCTCCCACGCCACGACGCTTGGCCCGGCGGCAGCAGGTGCCCGGCTTGACCCGTGTGATGGATGTTGTCCGTGAGCGTTCATACCCTGTGCGGTGCGATTTCTTCATCAGTCAGATAACAGGCGGGGTCCACGCCCCAAAGGTCACCCGTGGCGGCCTCGGCACGCGCACGGAAATTTCCGCCGCACACATCGAGGAACCGGCAGGTCACACACTTTCCGGTGACATGTGCTTTTTTCTCACGCAACTGGGCCAGCAGGCTGCCCGGCGCGGGATGGCCCCAGATCTCGCTGAATTTTTTGGCACGCACATTCCCGACCGGCTGGTTACGCCAGAACTGATCGGGATAGACGGTACCGTCCCAACTGATGCAGGCCAGCCCATGACCGGTGCTGTTACCGCCGTTCATGCGCAAAAGCGTCATCACGTCCTCGGCCCGCGGCTGGTTTTCCTTCATCATGCGCATATACAGATAGGGACCGTCGCAGTGGTTATCGACTGTGAGCACCTCAACCGGGAGGCCACGCGCGTGCAGCTGCACGGTGCGGTCGATGATCAGGTCCAGCGTGGCGCGGCGTTGCGCTGGTGACAGATCGTGGCTCGCGATCTCCGCACCACGCCCGCAATAGACCAGATGGTAGAGACAAATCCGCGGAATCCGCTCGGCCTCAATGAGATCGAAAATCGCAGGTATCTCGCCGATATTGTCCTTGGTCATGGTCACGCGCAAACCCACCTTCACACCCGCTTCGCGGCAATGGCGGATCGCCGCCAACGACCGCTGAAAGGCACCCGGGCACGCACGGAAACGGTCATGCACCGCTTCCATGCCGTCGATGCTGATGCCTGCGTAGGAGACGCCCACGGCTTTGATCTCGGCCGCCATACGCGCGTCGATCAAAGTCCCGTTGGTGGAAAAGACCACGCGTAATCCTTTGCCCACCGCATGATGGGCCAGTGTCAGGATGTCAGGACGCGCAAAGGGCTCTCCGCCGGAGAACAACAAGACCGGACAGCCAAAGGCGGCCAGATCGTCGATAACGCCCAGCGCCTCAGCGGTAGAGAGTTCGTCGGGTTGACCCTGCGTGGCTGCATAGCAATGCATACACTTCAGGTTACAGCGCGAGGTCACATTCCAGACAACGACCGGCTTTTTATCTTCCGAAAACTGCAGCAAATGACTGGGGAGCTGCGCTGACTTACGTCCATAGCGCAGGGGATCTGAGACCTCCACCTTCCCGAGATATAACTTTGATATGCCAATCATATGACTTCCCTTGTGACACGTCCGTTTCCCAAACAAACGCTTTGTTTTCGCGCGTTCTTGCGCATTCAACTCCTAACTCCTAATTCCTAACTTCTAACTCCCCCGTCACTTCGGCAACGGATGAGCGGGCACACCGGATTCTCGCACGCGGAAGGTGACGGGTTCAGAAGACACAACCAACCCGTTTGTTGCTGCGAAAGCTGACCAAAGCGTATAGCTTCCGCCACCTAGCCGCGACTGCGGCGGCCCCTGCTCGACGGCGACCGAACAGACGGGCGTGGCCGAGCGGCCCAACCGCTTGTGGCCGAGAAAAACCGACTGCTCTCCCGCTCCGCCACGTGCCTCGATCTCGGAACGGCCCGTCACAAAAGAGGGCCCGTCGATCACGCTTCCATCCGCGGGGGAGGTGATTCTCACCTGCGGAACCGCAGCCCCGTTGCTCGACACACGGAAGACGAAATCAAACTGACGTCCGTTAAACCGCCGATCCCTGGACGTCGTACGCACCGTTACCGGCAACACCCCGTTCTTGTAATCCGTGGCCGTGGGATAGAGGCCCACGTCACTGCCAGTGAAGTAGTCCGGGCTGAAACACGTCTCTTGCGTAACCCGTCCGTGCTGCACGATGCTGGCACAAACCATATCGCTCGGCCGCTGTGAGGGCCTCAGCGCAACACGGAACCCGGTCTCAGGCGAAACGCTGTCGCGTGCAAACGCGATCTCACCCGCAGCGGTCTCATCATAATTCAGCAGGAACGGGCGCAGGTCATTTGCGCCATCGATCACGCTGTCCTCCGACTGTGCGCTGGCCATAAAATGAAAAAAGACCGTCGGGCTGTTCGTCGCAGGCAGGACGCGCACGGTCTGCTCAATATCGTAAATCTCAGGGGTAAAGACCAGCTCCTCACGGGAAAGCGCGGCCACGCCGGGAAGATCCGTTGCACAAAAAACACGCACCTCCTGCGTGGGTCGATCAAGCAGGCGGATACCGACAAAACCGGGGGTTGCCGCATCGATCCGATAGGTCTCACTTCGCAACAGGACGGCGTTCTGCGGCTCGGTAAGAGTTGCGAGCTGCATCATGGTTTCGTAGCCGATCCGCGCGCAGGCCTCATGATAGCCGTGCGGATGATCGGCATTCACGCTGTGCGGCTTCGTCTTTTCCGGAGGAGGTTGAAAGCGGTCCGTCGCCAGCGTGTAGATCATGTTAGCCAACATGTAGGTCAGCCAATCGCTGACGCGGCCGGACGCGGTTTCCTGAACCAGCAAAGCTTTCGTCTGGTGGGCGCGCGCCCACGCGATCTGATAAGGGATAAAAACCAATCCTTTGAGTTTGGCGTAATCATACCCCTCGATCAAGATCGGCTCCAAATTCCGCAGGGCGTTCAGCCCTTCGCGGTCACCTTCCGGATTACGGCAGAACACCGCCATGCACGGCTGGGGTTGATTCGTTGGGGCCGCGTTGAATGATGTGTAGAGCGACGCGTCCAGATAAAGCTCCATCTGCTGCAGATCGGCATAGACCACATCGAAGGCCGCGGCGTACCGGTCAAACCCTTCACGATACCAATCGGCCGGGGTCTTCCAAAACCAGTCCTGAAACGCCGCATCCAAAATATATTGAACATTCTGCCTGAGTGGATCATCCTCAGACGTGTTCGGCACATAAAATTTAAGCCTCTTTTTGATGTGCGGCTCGATCCGGACCACCCCCAAAAAAGGCCCGGCATAGTGCTTCTTTACGCGCGCGTCCATAATCGCATCGCGTGCGGAGACGGCTAGGACTTCGGTCGTCTTTTTCGTAGTCCAATCCGCCTCAAGCGCCGCCTTTGGAACCCGCGCCTCCGCCAACTGGCAGTAGATGGCTGCGGCCGTCAGGTACGCTCCGGCACGCGCCTTGACAGGCGAGTCGCCGGCCATCCGGTTATGCGTCAACGCCTCACGCCAGCCGAACGCTGCGGGAATCACCTCCACCCCGCAACCGTCGCCCACGCGGTACACGGTCGCTGCGTTCGCCATCACGCGCGTATCGCGAAACGAATTGGCAGGCTTGCACATCAGCACCAGCGCAGTCCGGACACCTTTGGCCTTCGCCTCACGCGCAAGGGCTCTCACCCCCTCAAAAAAGAACTCCGGGTAGCCGCGCACGATTTCATCTGTCTCGACCAAAAGCAGGTAGTCGGCCCGCGCGGCAAAAAGCTGCGTCCGCGCGGATTGGAGATCCGGATTATACCACCACCCCATCAGCGTTCGGTTTTTCGTGACCGGCTCAAGCGCCACACGCACCGGCAGGCCGGGCCTGGAAGCTTTGATCATGCCCTCAAGATCAGAGCAGAAATCGGCGGCGGCAATGCCTCCAGCATGCTGCGGAGCCGACAGCACCATCACGCGGATGACCCCGTCTCCGTTGACATCCAGATCCGCCGAAACGGCCGCTGACGCCACTGACACCGCAAAAAAAATATCGCGCCATCGGCTGTGTCGTGTCGGCCGGGTCATCGCGCTCCTGCCGCCGGGCGCGTGACCGCCACGGCTTTGTTTTTGTTGCCGATGATCCGTAACAGCGTTGTCTCCAATAAAAACATCTCGGGAAGCCCGGTCGACACCAGCCGTTCGCGCAACTCCAGAATGCGGAAGCGGGCGACCCGCAACTCCTGCAGCGAATAGTTAAGCGCGTGCGGCAGTTTCCGCTTCATCGCCCAGGCGTTCAGGGTCTTCGGATTGACCGGCAGCGCGTTCAGCAAAGCCGCAGCCTCCGGCGGCAGGCTGGCGGACCAGCCGCATGCTCCGCCTTTGCTGCCATAGGCCCACTTACGGTCGTACGCTTCACGAAGGACCAATAGCTCACGTACGTTTTTTTCAAGCATCGCAGCCAACATGACGCCGATGCCTTTCTGCCCGCTCAGCCGCTTCAGCGTCATCAACACGTCGAACGCCTTGCGCTCCCCAAAGGCATCCAACAGGTCCCAAGCCTCGGCCTCGCGCCCGATCGAGGTGATCTCGCGCACATCGCCCGCCGTCACCTGCTTCTCACGGCCCATGTACAACCGCAGCTTTTCCACCTCCTGCACCAGAAGGCGGGTGTCAAAGCCGGCCCGGGTCAGAAACTCAACGCGCGCGTCGTCATCTAAAACCAACTCCGCCTTCTTGAGCAACCCGTCCAGCCGCTGCGAGGCCATCTTCTCAAGCTCCCAACTCTTAAACCCGCCGCCGAAATCCTCAACCTCGCCTTGTTTCTGGCACACCTTGAAAAAAATCGACGTGCGTAAAACTTTAGCCGTCGTGATAATGAGGACCTGGCCGTCCAAAAGTCCCTCTTTGAGCCACCCCGCCAGTTTTTCGACAGCCGCCTTGGCAGCAATGGATTCAGACACCCGCCCCGCCCCCGTCAGAAACGTGACGTCGCGCAGCCAGGTAACCTTGACGGCTCCGAAAAAGCCAGGGGTCCGCACCGACTCGATACACGCATCGACTGCCCGGGCAACCTCATCACCCGTGTCTCTGCGGCCCTCGACGACCTCTACCCCAAAGACGCGATCCGACTCCGGCACGAGCGAATTAATCCGCTCACGCGCAGCCGAATCGACGAGGTAATCGTCATCCCCACATAGAAGACACAGTTTGCCGTTCATGGGCGCGGATTGTAGCTGAAACAGGGTGCGATTGCGAGACTGCAATGCACCCCTGCCACGTGTTTTATATTAAATCCTGTTGCCCAGCATGGGCCAAGGTTTGTATAGTAGCGACTGTACCTGATTTATGAAACAAACCTAAAGGAGTGTTGTGTTATGCAAATGACGAAAGGAACGCTTTTGCGCTCCATTTTATTATTTTTACCGCTTTTCGGCGCGTCCGTTTTCTCCGTCACGGGATGCAAGCCCTCCGCTGAAAAAATCGCGGCCCGCGAGGCGCTTATCACGCAGGAGATCGAATCCGTCTTCGGACAAGCGCAGGAGCTGCAGTCGCAAGGCCGGCTCGATGACGCGCTCGCGCTTATCGAAAAAGGGCTCAACAACCCCACGTACAAAGCGCAGCAGGCGCGTTTTTTTACCCAACGAATCGACCTGCTGTTGGCACAAAACAACGACGCCAAGGCGTCTGAGTTCGCACTTCAGACCTGGCAGAGCGCCCCTGAACTCGCACGAGACCTTGCCGGGCGCATCCACAGTTATTATCAGCAGAAAAATGACGGTCAGCAAGCTGTCGGCTGGTGTAAGCGCCTGTTAGCCCTGGGCGACGTTTTGCCGGCAGACTTCCGCGTGCAGGTCTTGGACTGGCAACTCACCAGCGTCATCGCCCTGCATGACGTCGGCCAGGCAAGCGCCTGTTTCGACAGCATTCAGAGCACACTCAAACCAGGGGAAGCCGCCCCGTTGTTGCAGCGTGCGCTCGCGAGCCTGGCCGACACGAAGCAACTCGATTTTTCCCGTGAGCTCCTTGCACACATGGAGAAGCGGAACGACGAATCCCCCCTTTATAGAAACCTGATCGTCACAAGCAAAATGCGGCTCGCCTTGGTTGCAGAGGAGTGGAACACGTTCGCGCCGGTTTTCAACGCCTGCGTCGCGCAGTTGCCCGATGACCAACTGCTTTCTGTGTTGCGCACGGTGTTTTCCACGCTCCAGAAGGCCAAAAAGGACGAGCTTACCGAACAATCCAGCAAGCATGTGATCTTCAACGCGGCCGAGAAGAAGGACTCTGTGAATTATGCGGCCCGCATCTGGACCGAAAGCGGTGTCGCGAGCGATAAGAAGCTTCTGCCCGAGCGCCTTGAAGCCCTGCTCAACGCCAAAGTTTCTCCTGTTCAGGTCGGAAACCTCTTTGACCGGTACTTCTACGAGATGGTCAGCGACCTGTCCGTTATCCGCAGCCTTTGCACCGTGGGCGAGCATATTCTAGCAGTCTGTACGGATGAGAACACGGTCAACAACGTCAAAGTGAAAATCCTCGACGGCGCGTTCATCACGGACAACTTCGACCTCGCCGTCCACATGCTTGAGCAAGGGATTCCGGGCAAGGACAAGGCGTGGCATGAGATGTCGCTCCCTAAAGTAAAAGCCCATCGTGCCTTGGCTCAGAAAAAGCCCCGCGAGGCGGTTCAATACTTCCGCGACTTCATGAATGCCTGGCTCACCTCCCCGCAAGAGGAGGAGTTCGACCCCACCAGCGGCATCGCTTATAGCCGTGAATGGATCCTTGGGCGCAACGCCAACCGTATCGCCGGCATCCTCGACTCCATCCCTGACAAAGCCGCAGCCGACCAGGCTCGCGCCGAAGCAAAGGCGTACTTCAAGACCGCCATCGAAAAAGCCAGCAAAGATGCCGAAGCGACGAAGCTGATTAAAGAAGAAACCAAAGGCATGGGGCTATAGCGACACACCGGTCGGCCAGGGTCGGGCAAGCCTTCCTCAGCGTGTCGCAGACGCGGGCGTACCTGCGGCAGGTGGCGGAGCGACAGGCGCAGGCGCGGGAGCGGGAGCGGCAACCGGCAGCAGGGCGAACGCTTTATTCAGCAGTTCGCTGGCCTTGGCATCGCGCATCTTGCGCTCGTCGCTGCCCAGCACCACCACGATCACACGGTGGCCGCTGCGTTTAGCAGTGACCACGATCGACCACCCCGCCGTCGCCGTATAGCCCGTCTTGAAGCCGTCGCACCCGGCCACTCCGTCCTTGAGGAACGGGTTGTGCGTGCGCATGTCGAAAGGCTTCGGCGTGTTCGCCCGAAACTGACGGTAGGCCGCAGAGGTGTAGGCGAAGACCGCCGGGTGCTTGCACAATTCGCGGGACAATGTTGCCATGTCGCGCGCGCTGGAAACATCGTTTTTCTGTCCGGCTGCGGGCGGCAGACCATGGACCGAGGCATAGCGGGTGTTGCTCATGCCGAGCTGTTGCGCCTTGGCATTCATGAGTTCTACAAAGCCCTCTTTCGAGCCACCCACGTGTTCGGCTAGCGCAACGGCCGCATCGTTCGCCGACTGGATCATCATGGCGTAAAGCAGTTCCTCAACCGTAAAGGTCTCTTTCGGGTCAAGGTAGACCTGCGATCCGCCCGTCTTACAGGCGGCGACCGAGACCTTGACGGTATCGCCCAGCTTCACCTGTCCAGCATCGATCTTCTCCTGAATGACCAGCAGCGTCATCAGCTTAAGCGTGCTGGCGGGGTAGCCCGGCACGTCCGCCTTGTCCTCAAACAGCACGCTCCCGGAGTCCGCGTCAATGATGACCGCCCCGATATAGGGCGTCTTAGAAACACAGCCTTTGGGTTTCTGCGGCTTTGCGGGCGCTGTGGCTGCAGGTTTCGCCGGCGCCTTTTTTACCGGCTTTTTTGTTTGCGCATCTGAAAACGCGGCAAGGCAACACACGACGAGAATAAAAGACGCTAAACGCTTCACTGGAGACTCCCTGATTTAGACCTTTTTAAAAGGCTCGTGACGCGACATCACAGCCTCGGAACAAACGGGTGCATAGTTAATCACGTTCCCTGGGCTTTGAAAAGAAAACTCGCAAGCACTGTTGAACGGTCCCATATAAGTCAGTGCAATTTGCCCAACACGGCCATGGCCAAACTCCGCGTGAGGTCCTTTTCGCGCCACGGCAGCGTGGAATAAAAAATATCAAAGTGACGATACAGCTCGATCTCGTTACGTTCGAGCGTTCTCAGGCCGAGCACAATCACCGGCAGTCGCTTGGTCTTCGCCTCTTCGCGCAGTTGCAAGATCAGGTCACGGACATCCATGTCCGGCCCGCGTCCATCCAGCACAAAAACCGCCGGCTGCTTGGTGAAACAGGCGTCGAGCGCTTCAGCCGCCGATGCGGTGATCAGCAAGCGGTACCCTTTATCGATGATTTGCTTTTCTAAGAAGGCGGCGGTCTCGGCATCCTGAGAAAGGGCCACCACCATCGGATTGGGTGCCAGCGGCAGGCTCACAAACACAGCGGTCCCGCAGTCGGTGCCCGGAACAGGACTCGCGAACTCCATACTGCCGCCGTGCAACTCCACGATCTCGCGTGAAATCGCCAGCCCCAACCCCGACCCGCTCACATGGTCGCCAACGCGGAAGTATCGCTGCGACACCTTGGGCAACACCTCGGGAGGGATACCCATACCCGTGTCGCTGACCGTCAGCAGGGCCTGCCCCGGTTTCTCGGGGTGCTGCGCGAGAGAGAGGGTGATCGCCCCATTCGCGGGCGTGAACTTGACCGCGTTGCCCACGATATTCAGCACCACACGCTCGATCTTCTGCGCGTCACACCAGCAGAATAACTCGCGCTCGGCAAACTCGAACTGCACCGTGACCCGCTTGGAATCCGCCTGAATCTGCAACGTCTCAGCACCGTCGCGGATGACCGGCCCCAGCGGCACCACCTTCTTCATGAGCATCAGCGTCTTGTTCTCAATCTGCCGCATGTCAAGAATGTCGTTGACGGTCGCCAACATGCGGTGACAGTCAGACTGTAACCGTTCGAGATAGTGAAACGCTTTCTCGGGCATGGGGCCTACCACACCGCGCAACATGTTGCTGACGGCATAAATCATGGAAGTGAGCGGCGTGCGCAACTCGTGAGAGACGTTGGAGACGAACTCCATGCGCGCACGATCATGCGCCTGCAGCCTTTCAACCGCATCTTCGAGCGCACTCTGAGCCTGCTGGCGGACCGTGATGTCGCGCACGAAGAAACAGAGCTGGCCCTGCTGGTCGAGTTCAACGTTATTAATCGCGATCTCCGCCG
>JBBRJN010000026.1:0-13157 GCA_038219365.1 Kiritimatiellia bacterium
GCGGTCAACGGCACGAGCGTCTTGGTCCGAGAGTTGGCACCTTCGGCGTCCGGGTTGACCATCAACGGCAGCCTTTACTTGGACTTCTACCCGGAGTCGGCGAGCACCGGCACGGTGATCCGGCTGCCCGTATTGCCGGCGGCGGGTATGGCGGCGGTCGGCGTCACGGGCAACGTGTCGCTGTCTGCGCGCGGCACGGTCATTCTGGGCGAAGTGCGCGCAGGTGTCTTCAAGGTGCTGGCGGCCGGTGGAGCGCTGAACAACGCGTCGAACATCGCGGGCTGGAGTCTGGATCTCTCCGCTGTTCCCCATGCGTCGGGCTACACTTACAAATTGTATGTCCAAGACAACGCCGTGATGCTGAAGATCACAGCCAAAGGCACGTTGCTACTGATGTGGTAGCGAAAATCGCGGGCCTAACCTTGCCAGAAAAAAGGCAGCGTTTTGCCCGCCAGTGGCGCATCTTAACCTTCAATCCAAATTTTTGTGCTTGCATCTATGTCACAATGTGATATATGCTATTCACATCAACAGTAGAAGATTGCGGAAGTGAAGGAGGTGGCAGATGAGTGTCGCCAAAGCGGAAATGAATGAATGGGTGCGGGCCGTACGGGGCAAACTGGGCTTGTCCCAGTCCCAGTTGGCAGATATCTTGGGCGTTTCGTCGCGTGCCGTTCAGAGTTACGAACAGGGATGGCGTACGCCTCAGCGCCCAGTGACCTCGCACCTGATGACGGTTCTGGCCCTCTACGGCAATCACTCTTCCCAGTCACCGGCCTGTTGGAGACTGACCGCATGTAACGTGGAACAGCGTAGTCGCTGCAAGGCTTATTCAGTGGGCCGCGGGCGCTTCTGCTGGTTGCTGTCCGGCGGTGCCTGCGGCAATCGCAGGAGGTCGGGAAGCGGAGCTGATTCGCAGCCATGCATCGGCTGTGTCGTGATGCGAAAATTACTTGATGGCCCAATCCGGCAAACCGATGCCAGCAGCGGGACGTCAGGCACAGAGTCCATACAGGAGGAAGTGCAATGAATGCTCAAAAAACGTTTCTGGCGCTTTGCGCCACAGGCCTGACCCTGACGTGTTCAGTCCGCGCCCAAGGCAGTCTGACGCCTCCGGGTGCGCCGGAGCCGACGATGCGGACCCTCGACCAGATCGAGCCGAGGACGCCCATCGCGTCTTTGCCGTTCACCATCACGCAGCCCGGTGCCTATGCTGTGGTCAAGAACCTCAGCAGCGCCGCAGGCGGGATCAGCGTGCAGGCATCGGATGTGACGATCGACCTGAACGGCTTCACGCTGTCGGGCGACCGGGCGGTAGCCGGTCAAGGCATCACGGTTGCGGCCGGTTGCGACAACGTGACGATTCGTAACGGCACGGTGCGGTCATGGGGGGGCGACGGCGTGCATGCCGCCTCGGCCCTGCATGTGGCCGTGGACGACCTGTGGGTCGAGGACTGCGTGGGGCACGGGGTCGCGATGGCTTCGGGAAGCATCGGAAACCTCACGTCTCAAGGCAACGGAGGCGCGGGGGTGTTTTGCAGCAAGCCCATTTCCGGCGTCGGCATTGTGGTTAAAAGGAACCCGGGATCTTCTAGCGCGCGGCTGCTCAGTAACAGCGGCGGCGGGCTGGTGCTGCAAGGCGCTTGCGACATCGAGTTCAGCGGGCAAACATCAGGAAACACAGGGGACGGCATAGCCTGGTCTTCCCAGAGCCCAGATGCCGTCCTCCGGGTGCGCCTCACCGACTGCGATGTGAGTCATAACACCGGCAGCGGCCTTCACATCTCGGATGCTTCAGCCGTGCATGTGGTCTGTTCGACGCGGGCGTGTTCCTTCTTGGACAACGGTGGCGACGGCGTTGCCGTCCTGCTGTCGCACGCCAATGCCGGGCTGCAACTCGACCTGCGGGAGGGCTCTTCGTCGGGTAACGGCGGTTACGGCATGAATATCGAAGAGGGAGACTGTAAAGAAAACCGCAACGTGGTTATCGACGTCGTTGTAAATTTCAACGACTTAGGAGCTGTCACTAAGATGGATGTCGGATCGGCTCCCAGCCTCTTCAGTCGCGTGACAGCACGCGGTAACGGCGGGCGGGGGCTGACCCTCGAAGGCGGCACCTGGACCCTCGAGAACTGTACGATTTCCGACAACGTTTCCGACGGACTGCATGCCGTGATGCGGACGCCGGCGGGCGGCACGGCTGGCAAGATCCGAAAGGTTTGTATGACCTGCGTGAGCTGCGATATCTCACGTAACGGCGGCGGTGGCGTGTTGCTCGTGCCCGATGCGGGCGGCACCTACAAAGTGTCCATTCAGGATCTGCATGTGTATGACAATGCCGCCAGCGGGTTCTCCTGTTCGGGCGCGTACGACGTGGACGCGGACAAGTCGAGCTTCCTCGGCAACGGCGGCAACGGCGTCACATGCGCGGCAACGGCGGCGGGGCAAGCGTGCCGCGTGGCGTTGTCATCGTGCGAAGTCGGCGGCAACACGCTGAGCGGACTGCACATCGACGAACCTCTCGCGGTAACGGTAGACTGCTCGGCACAAGGGTCCTCTTTCCACGACAACGGCGTCGATGGTGTTCATGTGTTCCTCACGAGTACAGACTCTAGGCTTGCTCTCGGTTTGCGTCAAGGTTCGGCCTGCAGCAACGTCGGCAACGGTTTCAACGTCGTGGAGAGTGGGATTGCGGACAATAAGAACGTGCTCGATGATTTCGACGCTTCGCACAACGGGATCAACGGCGGCTGCAAGATCGCCAACGCGCTCTCCGAAAGCTACATGAAGCGAATGCTATGTAAGTTCAACGGTGCCAACGGACTGTTCGTGCAGGGAGGGTCTTTGACCCTGGACGGCTGCGTCCTGTCGGACAACACCGCCCGCGGCGCGGTCTGCGCCACGACATATCTCAGTAAGAAACATGTGGCCAACATCAAGTGGACCGACTGCCGTGTCGAGCGCAACGGCAGCGACGGTGTGTACGTCCACACCGCCGAGGATGACGCCAGTTACAAGGTGTGCGTGCAGGATATGCACCTAAGGTCCAACGCCGGCAACGGCCTGCTCCTGAGCTGCGACAATGCGCTGTGCTCCGTCGAACTCGACAGCCGGGACTGCTCCGCCAGCGGCAACGCGGCCTGCGGCGTCAAGTTCATCGCACCCGTGGCCATGGACAAGGGTCTGCGCTTTCGGATGGACGGCGGCGATTGCGACGACAATGATGTTGACGGCTTCGCGGTGCAGAAGGGGCTGCCGATCAGGACCGGCTGTATTCGCAATGCCACGCTGAGCAACAACGGGGGTGCCGGATTCCGAGCTCCGGGCGGTGTCCTGCAGCTCGTAAGGTGTGTTGCGAGCGGAAATTTGGCAGATGGTTTCGTGGTCGCGCGGGATGTCGCCGACCAGTGGCCTCTGGATTGTGACTCGGACTTCACCGATTGCAGCGCCGTGCACAACGGCGGTTCGGGCATCGTGGTCTCGAGCATCGGCGGCGCCTTCAAGTCACGCGTCTTGATCGACGGAGGGGAAGTGTGTGACAACGCAGCCCACGGCATCGATCTTTCCGCTTCGCCGGGCGCGCGGGGTAAGGTGCACTGTGTACATATGGGCGACAACGGTGCTCACGGACTCGTGTCGAGCGCGTCCAGCTTGGCCGTCACCGAAAACCAGTGCACAGGCAACGCGGCCTGTGGCCTGCGCGTGTTGGCGGGTGCCCATGTGGTGGCGCACAACGTCTGCACAGACAACGCGATCGGCGTCTATCTGGCGGTGGCCGGCAGCACCGTGCTGCAGAATACTTTTGGCGGCTCCTCGGGCGGAGTGGCTCAGGTAGCTGTTGAGGATGCGGCGGGCGGAACCGGCAGTGGCAGCGACATCGCGCCCTTCCAAAACGCAGCCAGCGGCACCAACCCGCTCGGCAACCAAGTCTATTAGGCGCATCCGCGCGAGGAGGTTTGCCATGAACATTAAACTCATCACAACGCTGGCGTTGGCTGCGGCGGGAGGGATCGTGCGTGCGGACAGCACGATCAACCCGGTCCACCGTTACGCCTACGGCGAGAACACCGGCTGGATCGATGCCCGGGCCGACACCACGAACGGCGCTTCTCTGGGCCAGTCTTACTGCACGGGGCACCTCTGGAGCGGCAACGTCGGCTGGATAGGCCTCGGCAACGGGCCGACCAACGGGTGGCACTACTCCAACGCCTCAGCCACCGACTGGGGCGTCAACCACGACGGGGCCGGACGCCTGACCGGCTATGCGTACGGTGCCAACATCGGCTGGGTCTCCTTTGAGCAGGTTTACGGGCAACCCCGGATCGACCTGCTTACGGGCAACTTGAGCGGCAACGTCTGGGGTGCGAACGTCGGCTGGATCAGCCTCGCCAACAGCCAGGCTTTCGTGCGCACAGACACGTTCGGCGCAGGGCCTGACTCGGACGGTGACGGGATTCCCGACGCGTGGGAGTATCAGACGGCAGGCGATCTCGTGACGTTGCAAGGCGGCGGAGCAGACTTCGATCATGACGGGGTCACGGACGCCGATGAGGCGCTCGCCGATACCGATCCGCGCGATCCGGGCTCACGTCTGGTCATCACCGCGTTTGCACGCGTGGGCAATACGGACGTGACGACGTGGCCCGTGGCGCAGACACGTCTCTACCGCCTTGAACAGACCGATAGCCTGTCGCCCGCCCCGCCGGTATGGAGTGACAGCGGGTATGGGCTGATTCCTCCGGGCGGCGATCCGGAGGTGTCCCGAGGCGTTTCAGACCCGGTTGCGACACAGCGCTTCTATCGCGTTCAGGCCGTCATCCCGTTGTCGCCCTGAACCGATTCCGTTACTCAACAACGAACCCGCCCTGCGAAAAACGCGGAGCGGGTTCTTGTTTTGTAGGGGAGGGTGTTAGCGCATGGCTGCAGCGAGAGCCTTGCCGAAGGCGCTGCATGAGATCTCGGTGGCGCCTTCCATCAAGCGTGCGAAATCGTAGGTCACGGTCTTGGCCGCGATCACGGTGTCCATCGCCTGGACCAGCTTGTCGGCGGCTTCTGTCCAGCCCATGTAGCGCAGCATCATCTCGCCCGAGAGGATCAGCGAGCCCGGGTTGACCTTGTCGAGGTTGGCGTACTTGGGCGCCGTGCCGTGCGTGGCTTCGAAAACCGCCGTGCCGGTGGTGTAATTGATGTTGCCGCCGGGCGCGATGCCGATACCGCCGACGCAGGCCGCCAGCGCGTCGGAGATGTAGTCGCCGTTGAGGTTGAGCGTGGCGATCACGTCGTACTCCGCCGGGCGGGTGAGCAATTGCTGTAGGAAAGCGTCGGCGATGCAGTCCTTCACGATGATCTCGCGCCCGGTCTTCGGATTCTTAAATGAGCACCACGGCCCGCCGCCGATGAGCTGCGCGCCGTAGCTCTCGCGGGCGAGTTCATAGCCCCAGTCACGGAAGCCGCCTTCGGTGAACTTCATGATGTTGCCCTTGTGGACGAGCGTCACACTCGTGCGGTCATTGGCGATCGCGTAGTCGAGCGCGGCCTTGATGAGACGCTTGGAGCCTTCGATCGAGACCGGCTTGATGCCGATCGAAGAGGATTCCGGGAAACGGATTTTCTTAACGCCCATCTCGTTGCGGAGGAAGGCGATGATCTTCTTCGCCTCGTCGGTCTGGGCGAACCACTCGATGCCCGCGTAGATGTCCTCGGTGTTCTCGCGGAAAATCACCATGTCGGTCAGCTCGGGGTGCTTGACCGGGGAAGGGACTCCTTGGAACCAGCGCACGGGGCGTAGGCATACATAGAGGTCAAGCTCTTGACGCAGGGCGACATTGAGTGAGCGGATGCCGCCGCCGACGGGGGTGGTGAGCGGGCCTTTAATGGAGACGAGATAGTCGCGGCAGGCGGTGAGGGTTTCCGCAGGCAGCCAGGTGTTCGGACCGTAGACGGCGTTGGCTTTCTCGCCGGCGTAGACTTCCATCCAGGCGATCTTGCGGCTGCTGCCGTAAGCGGCCTCGACGGCGGCATCCCAGGCGATCATGGCGGCGCGGGTGATATCGGCCCCGGTGCCGTCGCCTTCGATGAAGGGAATGACCGGCTGGTTGGGGACGTTCAGCGTGCCGTCCGTACGCAGGGTGATTTTGTCGCCGAAAGAGGGAAGCTTGATTTTGTCGTAGGCCATTGCGTTGTCTCCTGAGATCATGGTCGTTGGAATGCCGCGAGAGTATAGGCCAAGCCAGCGGGGCTTGGCAATTAAAACCACGGCACTCGCTGCATTCGCGGATTGCATCAGAGAGGCGGGTGTGGCACGATAAAGCCGGTTTAATGCGAACTTAGACGGGGGAGGAGAGGGAGCGATGAGAACAATCCTATGTGCGGTTCTGACGGCAGTGGCGGCAACGGTTTCGGCCGAGCCTGCGGAGGTCACGGTGGCGGGTGCTTGGCAGGTGGAGGCGCGCTTGGGCAACGCGAGGGCCTCTTTGCCGGTCGGCAAGCCGGAAAGATATGAGAAGACGGAGCTGATTCCCTCGTTGCCGGTTTATAACCCGAAAGGCGCGGAGTACGCGCGGGGTGCGAAGCTGTCTGGCGTGCGGGCGCAGGAGTGCAGCGTGCGCTACGCGCTTGATCCCGCGTCGCTGGTGGTGCGACTGGCTGTCGACGGAGTCCCGCTCGTGCGCGGCAAGGATTACGAGGCGGAGCTGACGTGGGGGTGCGTGGGCCGTCTGGAGGGAGGGGCCATTGGTGCGGGCACGCGGGTGTGGGTGAGCTACGCGTACGGCCCGATGCGGCTAGACAGTGTGGTGCAGAACGCCGGACGGAAGATCGAGTTGCGCAAAGGGGTGCCGCACCTGGCCAACCCCGAGCCGCCCGTGCTGGAGCCTGGCGAGACGCGTCTGGCGAACATTTGGGTGACGGCGCGTCTGACGAATCTGACCGAGACCTGTCTGTTCCCCGTGCTGGAGAGCGCTTATCCCGAAACACCGAAAGCATCGCCGGCTCCGGCGGAGAAGACCCTTCCGAAGACCCTGGCCAAGCTCAACACGGGCGGCAAGGTGCGCATCCTGGCGTGGGGCGACAGCGTGACCGATGGGGGCTATCTGCCCGAGCGCGATGTGAACCGCTGGCAGGAGCAGTTCGCGAGGCGGCTGCGCGCACGGTATCCGAAAGCGGAGATCGTGCTGATGACCGAGGCGTGGGGCGGCCGCAACACCGACAGCTATCGTAGCGAGCCGACGGGCAGCGTGCACAACTACAAAGCGAAGGTGCTGGAACTCAAGCCCGACCTGATCGTCTCCGAGTTTGTGAACGATGCGGGGCTGAGCGAAACGGGCGTCTATCAGCGTTACGGCCGCATCCGCGACGAGTTCAAAGAGATCGGCGCGGAGTGGATCATCCTGACGCCGCATTACGTGCGGCCCGACTGGATGGGATTGACGTCGGAGAAGGGGATCGACGACGATCCTCGGCCCTATGTGAAGGCTTTGCGTAAATTTACCGTCGAGAACAACCTTGCGCTGGCCGAAGGCTCGCTACGGTACGGACGGCTGTGGCGTCAGGGCATCCCGTATTCGACCCTGCTGATGAATAACATCAACCACCCGAATCCATACGGAATGAGCCTGTTTGCGGACGCGCTGATGGCCCTGTTCCCCTGAGCGTGAAAGCAGTCCTACTCCACCACAAACACGCGTGTCGCATGGTCCGCGAAGTCGGCCTCGAACGCGGAGATACCCTTCCCTACGATCTCCCCCGAGTACAGGTCGCGCACCTGTGCCTTCTTGGGCAGCTTCACGGTCCTCTTCCCCGCATCTTTCACGCAGACCGCCACCAGGCTCTTCGAGGCCCACACCACATCCTCCGTATCGACATAGGTGTGTACGCCGGCAAACTGCGCGATGTTACGCATCAGCCGCGCCGGCAACATCGGGACGGAGGAGAACACCGAAGTCCACCCTTTCGCTTGCTTGACGACCAGCCCGGGCTTACCGTTGGCCAGCGTCCCCAGCACGATCGCCGCCGCGTCGTCAGCGTAGCACAGCGGGAACGTGCGAAGCGGGTCGCCGCAGGATTGCCCCGCGAGGCCCTCCGTGAGCGGGTGTCCCCCGGCCAACTTCAGATCGAACGAGCTCGCTTCGCGGCTCATCCTCAGCCGGATGCCGGTGAGGTCAGCCATCCCTGACTCGTCAAGGGCGCCGTCGCGATATACGCCCGGAGCGTACATGAAGACGAGTACGTGTCCGTCGCGCTTGAGGGCGTCGATGGCCGCACGGTCCTGCGCCGTCGGCGCGAAGCTCGTCATAATGAAAAAAACCTTATGGCCGGTCAGGCGCGGGAGATCGGTGACCAGATAATGCCCGACCGGCGCTCCGATGCGTGAAAGCGCCGGGAGCTGCGATACCAGCAGCCGTGCGCCCAGCGGATCAGCCACGCGCAGGTAGCACAGGCTCCTCTCATCCACGACCATCGCCACTTCATCCACGGAGCTGCGGTCGAGTTTTTGAGCCTCCGTCGCGCACTTCGCCAGATTCCCGATGCGCGACATCAGCTCAGGGTTGCTGTACACGTTGCCGCCGACATCGAACCACCACTGCGCCGAGCCGTTGACGATGACATTCGCCAGCTCCTTATCCTGCTGGATGAGGTCGCCCGCCACATCTGCGGGCCGCCCCCATTCTCCGAGCTTGCCGTGTGCCAGTGAGGTGCGGATATCGTTCTCATCGAACCACAACTTGCCGTGCAGCTTCACGCTGCCGAACAGCGACATGAAGTGGCTGGTACCCTCGCCGCCGAGTTGTCGGAAAGCGTAGCTGGTCGGACTCGTGAGGAAATCCACATCGGGTGAGGCGAGCACTTTTTCGAGCGCCAGGTGTCCGGCATTCTGCTGACGCTGCTCGCCGCACAACTGCAGCAGGTAGCCGTAGAAGGCGCCGACAATTTTTTTGTGCCGGGTGAGTTCCTTCACAGCCTTGGCGAAGGTGCAGATCGTGTCGGCCACCAGGTCAGAGTTGTAGAGATAGTAGTCGATGACCGCCTGCTCCTTGGCTGGATCGCGCAAGGAGCCCACGTCCGTATGCTGGCGCTGCGCCTTCGTGGGAATCGTTGCACTGGCCAGGCTCGCTGACGTGTTGTTCCACGCCGCCTGCAGCTTCGCGTCCGAGCCATACTTAGCGCGCAGCCACGTACGGAAGCGCGCGGTGTTGACGGGCGAGAAGTCCACCCACTGATTCTCGTTTCCGCCCCACATCATCCACTCCTCCGTCGTGCCGGATGCGATGTGGTAACCGATCACGCGGTCGGCATAGGGCGACGCCTCGACGTGCGCGATGAGTCGGCGCAGGCCCTCGACCGTGTCGCGCCGCCAGGTCTCGGAGGCCCAGCTCGGCGCTGGTTTTCCGCCCGAATGGATGAACGGCACGAACTTTCCGTCACCCGGGTCCATCAGCACGATATCGTCGGGGTGGCTCTCGCTCCACCACGTGGGGGCATGCACATATAGGCGGGGGAAAAAGTACGCGTCCGGATTCTCCTTCAGCAGCATCAGCGCCCGTTCATCAAGCTGCGAGAAGTCGTACTGTCCGGGAGCGGTCCACGCTGTGCGCGCGAGCCCGTAGCCCGATTCGGTGGGCGTCGCGGCGAACGTATACAGCGTAATGCCAGCCTTGGTGAAGTCTCTGAAGACCTCCGACGTGGGGCTGTAAGTCGCCCAGGTCATGCCGTTGTGAGGCGTGCCGTTGATGAACAGCGTCGGCGTCCCGTGATACTTCTTCACGGCGGCGACACACTTCTTGGTGTCCCGCTGCGAAACCGTCACCGCGGCCGCTTCCTCATCCGCCAATTTGCCCTTCAAGCGGATGTGTGCGTCGCCCAAGCACAGCGCCACCGACTGCCGACCGCCGAATGCGTAAAGTGGTACCTGCACCTCGGTTTGCACGCGCACCTCCTGTCCCGGGGCCGTCTTTGACAACGGCGTCGGTAGGCCTAACGGCACGCGGAACACCTCCTCCTTTCCGCGACGAAAAGATAGACAGGCATCATCCTCAAGAACCGGGCGGTCCAGCGTGAAACTCAGGCTGACCGGATAGCTTTTCCCGGCCTGAAAATCCGCCGGGATCTGTAGGTCGCGCACCGTTGCAACGGGCGCATCGGGCCGCACGATTTCGATGCCCGCGATCCGCAACTTATATTCTGGCCCCGCCGTGATGTTGAAGGCGATCAGCGCGAGCGAGGCGAGCGGGAAATCCAGCTTACCGTCGGCATCTTGCGACCACGACGCGACCGTCCAGTCGGACGCCGGAAATTCCACCCAGCACCACGCTGCGTTAGCCTTCAGCGGGACGCGCTTTGCAGTCCACTCCGCGCCGCGGGCATCGCGCACCTTGCAGGCGAGTTCAAAAGCCGCGCCCTCGTTCTTTACGTGGACGCGGAGGGTGTCGAACCGCCGCATAATCGGCCGCATCAGGAAGATGTCGTTGAACACGATACGCTTCGTCGCGAAGCGCCACTGCAGCGCCGCAGGGTCGGTCGCGCACGACAGCTCGCTCACGGAAAACTCATCCGCGAGGCGTTTGTTATCGCGTGCGGTGGTCCAGTCGCCGATTCCGGAGCCGTCGAAAAGCACTTCGGTCTCCGTTGCATGAGTCAGATTTGCGAGAAGGGACAGTGCAAACGCCAGTGCTGCTAGGATTTTCATTCGAGTGTTCTCCCGGGTGTGTCGTCACCTCCAGATTGGAGTCCAGAGTCTTTATTAAACGGTCGTTTTTTCAAAGCGCGTTGATGACCTTGAGGATGTCGCGCTCCGAGGTGTAATGCCCGCCGGTCTGCCGGCGCTCCTTGGGGTCCATCACGCCCTGGAAGAGCGAGCCGGAAATAGCGGGTGAGATGCGCGACCAGTCGAAATTGGTGCAGGCGACCAGCGCATCGCGCATGGCGCGGCTGAAGTCGGCGAACCCGAGCCGCTCTTTGAGCAGCTCGCCGTTGACGTACGGGAAGGCGGCGAGTAATTCGTCGAGGTGTTTCTGCCGCCGCTCCGGCGGGGTGTCCAGCACCTCGAAAAGGCGGGCCAGATTCTGGCCGAGGTCGGAGCCGTCCTTGGCCGTGCGGTTCTCGATGTAGAGGGTGAAGGTCTCGGGCTCGAAAAGCCCGGTGTCTTCCGCGAAGAGACAGAAGAGGACGCGCACCAGGAAGCGTTCGAGGTCATGCCCCGCATAGCCGCCTTCGGCCAGCGCGTCGTGCAGGTCGCCGAGGATCTCCACGGCCTTGATGTTGGAACCCTCCGCGTCCTCACGGTTCTCCCCGGCCCATTCGCGTGAGAAGCGGATGGCGTTCTGTCTGATCTCGTTCCAACTGATCGGCATATCGGCTCCACAAACTTGCGGCATCACATGAGATGCGTTTACAATATCACACCCGCACCGCAGGCACAAAGAGAAGAGCGCAAAGGCGCGGAGAGTAGTGAGCGGAGGTGGAGTTAGTGCTTTACAGTTAGACGCCACTCTCGCAAAATCGTCCTTATTTGAGATAAGGTGTTGTTTTCAACGGAGGTTATTATGAAACGTGGCATGTTTGGTTTGTTCGGCAGTGTGATTTTGATGTTGCCGGCACCTTCACCTGCCGTACCCGCTTTGAGGTGGGGCATCGGGGCGGTGCCAAAGGTGTGTTGACTATTTCAGGCGGAAAATTCACCGCAAACAGCGACATGGTGGTCGGCAACTTTGAGAATGGATTGTTCGATACGACCGGAAGGGTCACGGTCGCTGGCGGGGCGCTCGAGATTAAAAATTCTCTCACGATGGGACTCAGCACAAACTGCTACGGGTCATTTCGTGTCACAGGCTGCTCCACGTCCACGTTGCAGCTGGTGAGCGTCGGGAATGGGTCGCTCGGGTATGGGGAGTGGTATCAGACCAATGGCTGGGTCACCCTCGGGGGTGACTTGGAAATCGGGACACGGACAGGCTCCGTCGGGCTCGTCACCATCGATGGCGGCGTGTTGTCGAATAAGACGGGAAACATCCAAGCGGGCATGCGTGGCAACGGACGGATGGTTGTGAACGGGGGCGAGACGTTTGTGAACAGCGCGCTTTACGTCAGCCGGTACACGGGCAGCCGCGGCGCTTTCGAAATGAGCGGTGGAACGGTTTCGTGTAATGGCCTTTCGGTCGGAGAGGAGTCCGGTACCAGCGGCTCGTATGTTCAGAGCGGGGGCGTTGTGTCAAACAGGTCGGGCGTGTGTAACATCGGTACGCTCGCGGGCTCAACCGGCAGCCTGTCGGTCATCAATGGAACGCTGCATTCCGAACCGACCTTATATGTCGGGAATTCCGGCGTAGGGACGATGACGGTATCCAACGGTTATGTCCGGCTGGCAAACGGGGTTTATATCGGCAATAACGCTTCGGCAACGGGAACGCTGACGTTGGCGGGGGGCATCTTCACCAACCAATCAAATGCCTTCTGTGGAAATAGTGGTGTCGGAAATATGATTATTTCGGGTGGGACCAACACCTTTACCGGGATATTGACTGTCGGTAACAGTAAAGAGGGACATCTGTCGATTTCGGGCGGGGCAACGTATGTGACCGGATCAAATTTGAAGACGACGACGGGTGCCGGTTCTACGGCGAGAATCGATATGAGCGGGGGCTACCTGAACGTTTTCGGCGGTGCAGGCGCAACTGATGGTTATTTGGACATCGGTGGGGCCGGTCGCTGCGTCCTTGAGATGACCGGCGGTCTGATCGACGCGGAGGTGTTGCGGATCGGCCCCGGTGGCGGAGCTACTCCAGCGGTCTCGAAAATCATTATGAATGGCGGACGTCTGAATGCTTTTGGCCCGTCATACTTCTGCGATACGGCTGCGGGTACAGGTGAGATTCGGCTGGTGAATGGAGTACTCTCTGTCAAGCAGCTTCGCGGCTGGTGGGGACAGCTTGAGGTAACTTTTGACGGCGGAACTCTTGAAGCCAGGCAAAACGAGTCCAACTTCATCTACAATAACAACATCTTTCCCAATCCAGGAGGAACAGAGCGTCCCCTCTATCATATCCTGACCGCGCGCGGCTTGGTGGTCGATTCGGCAGGCTATGACGTTGGAACTCCGTTGGCGCTCCCGGATGCGCCGGGCGAGCATGGCAAGCTGACCAAGAAAGGCATCGGCAAATTCC
>JBBRJN010000027.1:0-13092 GCA_038219365.1 Kiritimatiellia bacterium
CGGTCACGGCCAGTGGCAGTAAAGGCAATTCCGCTGCCACGCCATATACAACGCTTTCAGGCACAGTTCCCGAGGCCGTTAAATACATCGCACCTTTTTCAGGATACATTTCGTAATAGTCCAAAAGGCTGTCTTCACTACTGTAATATCCGCCAAAAACATCCAATGTCATGTCAAAGGACGTCTCGTCATATCCCGTGTCGTAGGTCCAGTACGGTTTAACATCGCGGCACGCTGAAACCACTCTCGGATTGGCCCAGCGCGCACTCTCCGCATCCGCGGTAATCGAAAGTAATCCTGCCAGCTTATGCTTGCCGTTGTGCGCAAAGACAATCATCTGCGCCGTGCCGTCGTTAAGGGGATGCAAAACAGCGCTCCCACTGTACCCCGTGCCATCGGCTAGTTTGCCAGCATAGGTCACGGTGCCCGTTTTTGTCGATTTAGGTTTGAGTAAAACCGTCATATACGAATAGCCTGTCGGAGCCAATTTTCCGGTGGCCGTTTCAGCTGCGAGAACGACCGTATAATAGCCTTCATAAGCCGTTGCTCTGTTTACAGTGCTCCACGGGGATATAAACAAACGGGCTGACAATGGAGTCGCATACTCAGGGTCGACCACTCGCGCGTATAACTCGTTCATGCCAGGCATCTGTATTTCCACGGTATAATTCTCCTTGGTTATGACAGTTGTCAGGACGCCGTACTCATCGAAAGAAGACCAGAAATCCCTTGTTACGAAGGTGATCGTCCTCTTCATCGTCCGATACTTCGCCGTCACCAGCCCAGATTTTGTAACGGAAAAAGTGAGAACGCCCGTCATGCGCGAAGAGTCGGTCACATCAATGACCGCGCCCTCCGCCCGCTGTATTGATATCGTGGTCGGTGCTTGATTCGTATGCGTATCCGGTGACGGCGCCGCAGTAAACTGGTTGTACGCGAAGGCATAACCCGCTACGTCGGCAAAGGTTCCGCTCACCTTAACGTAGCCCATGGTGGGCAGTGCCTGATTCCCCATCCAGGACACTGTTTGCGCCTCGCCCAACCTTCCAGAGGCCGCCGCGACCGGCAGCGCCGCCGCGTTCGTTTCGGTGAACAGCTCGATAGTTACCCGTCCCGCAGGCAGGGCCGTCTGTCCGTTCAAGAGCCGGCCTTCGGCACTGAACGCGTAGGTTTTTCCAGGCTGCGCATTAAAGACATACCAGTCAGCCGAATCCGTCGGAGAAAGGGTGTGTGATTGGCGCATCACCGTCACGCCGATCTCCGCGATTGGCGTTGCTGACTGCGCGGTGTCGTCGCTCTTGCCGGGAACAAAGTTATCTTGTACATCCCACGCGTCGTCGTTCCAGATGCGCCGGATCTTGTTGATGAAGATCGCCTCTGTCACATTCGTCCACTGGCGGTAGTGCGCCGCCTCGCCCTGATACGTGCCGTCCGGACGGCACACGATCAGCGTCGGCATGTTGAGCGTTCCGGGAGACCGGTAGTTTTTGATCGAGCCGTAAATGAACTCCAGTTGGCGGTTGCGCGCAAGGATCTCTTCGGACTGCTCCAACGTAAAGAGTCCGGTGTTGGTGTGACATAGCCAGCCGTACTGAACCGCGTTCGTCGCCCGGCGGCTGGGGAGGTCCAGCCACACCCAATAGGCGTCGCTTTCCTGCATAAACGCTTGCATCTCCGGTGTTGCCATGACCTGCACCTGTAGACCGTCACAGTCGGGGCACCACGTAGATCCTGTGACGAGCAAATAAAGGTTTTTGCCCTCGGCCAGAGCGCGGTTTGTCGCTGTCGCATAGTCCATCGTCCACTCACCGACAACGGCAGGGTTTGTGCAGACCGCAGGATATGCGGGCGGATTATACGTCCACGTCTGCGCCAGCAGCAGACTTGGCACCAGGAAAAGTGCCGTCCTAAAATAATGCAATGCGTTCATCGTTCAGACTTTCTCAGTACCCTTGCTTCGTTAACTTGATCGCCCGATCTTTACAGCGAGACTCTGTGCTTCGCCTCCTCCGGTCGGTCACTGGACTTTTTATCATATCACAAATGCGGCTATCTTGTCTACAATAGTCTACTATTCCTCTAATGTTATGCGTCTATAGCCGCCTTCGCAACCCAAGATCATAGCTTAGGCGCGCGCGGCGTTACGCGCGATCAGGCAGGCCTTCAAGGCCGCGAGATCCGTGGCGGGGGCGGCGCCGGACTCGACGGCCGCCTTCGCCACGGCGTAGGAGATCTCGACGAAGAGCCGGCGGTCGAAAGGCTTCGGGATGATGTACCCGTTGCCGAACACCAGCCTCTCGCCGGGGTACAGCGCCTGCACGTCCGCGGGCACCGGCTCGCGCGCCAGCGCCGCCAGTGCGTCGGAGGCCGCCACCTTCATCGCGGTGTTGATCGTGCGGGCGTGCACGTCGAGCGCGCCGCGGAACAGGAAGGGGAACCCCAGCACATTGTTGACCTGGTTGGGATAGTCTGAGCGCCCGGTGGCCATCACGTAGGGTTTCGCGCTCATGACTTCCGCCACGATGTCAGGCCGGATCTCGGGGTCGGGGTTGGACATCGCGAAGATGGCCGGATACTCCGCCATGCCGCGCACGTCGTCCGCGGTCACGCAGTCGGCCGCCGACACGCCGACAAAGACGTGTGCGCCTTTCAAAGCCTCCTGCAGCGTGCGCGCGGAGGTCGCCGAGGCGTGCCGCCGCTTGTGGTCGGTCAGGTCGGTCCGGCCGTCGTGGATCACGCCCTTGGTGTCGCACATGACCAGGTCCTTCACGCCCGCCGCCTTGCACATGTCCGCGATGCGGATGCCGGCCGCGCCCGCGCCGTTCATGACCACGCGGAGCCCGGCCATCGGGCGGCCGCACAGGCGGGAGTAGTTCATCAGGCCGGCAAGGGTGATCACGGCGGTGCCCCACTGGTCGTCGTGGAACACGGGGATGTCCAGCAGGGCGTCCAGCCGGTCCTCGATCTCGAAGCAGGCCGGCGCCGCGATGTCCTCGAGGTTGATGCCTCCGAACATCGGCGCGATTGCCATCACGACGTCGATCACCCGCTGCGGGTCGGTCTTGCCCGTGTTCCCGCCGCCCTTGCGGCAGTGGTCCACCGGCACGGGCCACGCGTCCACGTCGCCGAAGGCCTTGAAGAGCACCGCCTTGCCCTCCATCACCGGGATGCTGGCGGCCGCGCCGAGGTCGCCCAGCCCGAGGATCGCCGTGCCGTCAGACACCACGGCCACGAGGCTGCGCTTAGCGGTGTAGTCGAACACCGTCTCCGGCTTCGCGGCGATCTCCTTAACCGCGTGCGCCACGCCCGGCGTGTAGGCCAGGCACAGGTCGTTCGGGGTTTTGAGCGGTTTCACCAGGCGGACGCCGATCTTGCCGCCCTTGTGGAACTCCAACACGGTCTCACGGTTCACAGGTACATTTGCCATAACACTTAGCCTTTCACAACAATCGCACAGAGGACGCGGAAAAATCACGCAGAAGCATAGGCTGCCAGGTGGGTGATTGCCAGCATAATCGGGGACTTTTAAGTCAGCCTTTCCCCTTGATGAACCTCCGTATTAACCGTATCCTTGTCGCTGTTCACAAAAACGGAATCGCCCTGGTCATGGATTATTTGATTTACGCGTTCAATATTCTTTTGCTTCTTTTTTGGATCCGGCTCTGGTCGGCGCCTGAAAAAGAGTTTTATTTCAATCCGTTTCTCTCGGGAACGATTAAGATCACTGATTCTGTTCTCGCCTTTCTGCGGCCCGTGCTCTTCCTGCCGGAACAGGTCGCCGCCTTTGCGATCCTGCTTTTCGGCATTCTTTTCAAGACGCTCCTTTTTTTGCGGCTGCAGGTGACCTGGAGCATTAAGCTCGGAACTTTTTTCCAGTTCTCGCCCCAGGCCACCGGTGATCAGCCAGTCCAGGCACTGCTCTTCAGCCTTCTCCACTTTGCGGAGTTTCTTTTCAATCTCTGGACGGTCTACCTGTTGGTGCGGCTGATCACGCCGCCGTTCCGTGCCAGCCGCGCCACCGAAGCCTTCGCCTTCTTCGCACGCCCCTTCTCTCGACTGCCGCTGCTTGCACAACCGGTCGTTCTGTTTGCGCTGCACGCCACGCTGGCCCTGATTGTCTCTCGCACCGGTGCCCTGAGCACCATCAGCCAAATGACAGAGGCCCCCAAGCAGGTCATGGCTTCACCCTTTTTAACGGGCCCCTTGCCAGCGCAGATGCTGAAGACCGGATGGCTCGCCGCGCTCTCCTTCGCCGACGGCTTGGCGCTGCTCACGCGGACGCTCTTCATCCTCATCCTCGGGAACATCGGTGCGGCGGTCCTTCAGGCGCAAGGCGCCGCGCTGATCTGCAGCGAAGGTGCCGAACTGCTGCTGGGCCGGTTTGCTCGTAAGCCGGTCGGCGGCATGGGCTTCGATTTTACGCCGCTCATCTTTTTCTTTGTCGTGGACATGATGTATAACAGCATCTGCTTGGGCCTTTTTAAACTCATCCATTTGCCCCTGTTTAACTGACTGTGAACGGGAAGGGCCTAGGCCATTCTTCACCATGAACTGGCTTCACTCCACAAATGATGGCTGCATCGTGGTCGTCAAGGCGACGCCGCGCGCCTCCAAGTCCGAGATTGTCGGTGCCGAGGCTGAATGGCTGCGCGTGCGCCTTCAAGCCCCGCCGGTGGACGGCAAGGCCAATGCGGCGCTCATCGTGCTTTTCGCCAAAACATTCGGCCTTCCGAAGCGGTGCGTGGAAATCTTAACCGGCGACACCTCGCGCGTGAAGCGCGTCAAGCTCCGCGGGGTCACCGCCGATGCGGTCTCGTCGGCACTGTCAATCTGACCACCCTTACGCAGGGCTATCAGCCGCCACCGCCGGATGTTTCTCCTTGAACGCGAGCGGAACCACCAGAACCGGACAGGTGCTCTTGCGAGTGACCTTCCCAGCGACGTTGCCCAGCAGCCACTGCGTGAGTGCCCCCCGGCCTTGGCGTCCGAGAATGATCAGGTCCACATCCTGTTCCGCAGCGAATCCGAGGATCATCCGTGCCGCTTCACCAATCCCCATCTCCACATGAAAGTCTACGCCGTCCGGCAGTCGCGGACGATACCGTGTGGCGATCGCACGGTCGATGTCGGCGCGTGCCTTGGCGTCCATGTCGCCGACCTCGTAGATGTACCCCTTCCAAAACTGCGCGTCCGGTTCGGGGATCACATGAAACAAGAAGAGCGTGCACCCCGTGTTGCGGATCGCCGCGTCCACCGCGAAATCAAACGCGAAGTCAGCGTTCTCGGAGAAATCGGTGCAAAACAAGATCTTCCGATAGTGTCCATAGCGCAGGCCGGATTCGTTCATGACGCTCTCCTTTCCTACTTCACAATCTGCGGCAGCCAAGTCGCCAGCCACGGAAAGACCATCAGCAATCCGCACGCCACAACCAGCGCTAACAGGAACGGCAGCGAGCCGCGGAACACCGTCTGTAGCGGAATACTCCGGTCAATGCCGCTCACCACATACACGTTAACCCCCACCGGCGGGGTAATCACGCCCATTTGCGTGACCAGCACGATGACCACGCCAAACCAGATCCCGTCGTACCCCAGCCCCTGGATCACCGGATAGAAGATGGGGATCGTCAGCAGGATGAGCGCGAGCGCGTCGATGAAACACCCGGCGAACAGATAAAAAAAGAGGATCATCACGATGATCGTCCACGGCGGTACGGGTAGCCCCGCCAGCCAGCCGGCGAACTGCGTCGGGAGTCCGGTGATCGCAAGGAAGTGCCCGAACATGGTCGCACCCGCCACAATCACCATCACCATGCAGGAGGTCCGGATCGTTTCGTGCGCGGCCTGCCACAGCATCTTGAACGAACAGTTGCGCCCCGCCACCGCGATCGCCACGCTGCCTGCCGCACCCACCGCCGCACCCTCGGTCGGCGTGAACCAGCCCGCAAACATCCCCCCCATCACGAACAGGAACAGGACGAGCGTCTCGATCACGCCCAGCAGGGACTTGAAGCGTATCCGCCACGAGACGCGCCTCGTCTCCGGCGCCAGTTTTGGATTCAAGTAACACTGGATGCTGATGACCGCACAGAAAAGCAGAGCCACCACAAGGCCGGGGATGATGCCCGAAATGAAGAGCTTGCCGATCGACTGTTCCGTCAAGATGCCGTAGACGATAAAGATGACGCTTGGGGGAATCAGCATGCCGAGGCTGCCGCCCGCAGCGACTGTCCCGCTTGCCAGCGCGTCGTCGTACTTGTACCGTTTCATTTCGGGCAGCGCCACCAGCGCCATCGTCGCCGCCGTTGCGGGACCCGATCCGCAGATCGCGCCGAACGCCGCGCACGCGCCCACCGTCGCCATCGCAAGCCCACCCCGCAGCCCGGAAAGCCAGTTGTTCGCCGCAGCAAACAGGCGTCCGCTGATCCCCGCATGGAACGCCACTTGTCCCATGAACACGAAGAGCGGGATCACCGTCAGGTTGTAGTTCGAGAACGTGTCGTACAGATCCGCAGATAAAACCGATAACGCCGCCTTGTTTGAGATCACGACCGCATAACCGGCGATGCCGACCACGCCCATCACGATCGCGACCGGAAGGCTGCACATCAGCAAGCACAGAAGGGTGACACACCCGAGGATCCCGAATTGCAAAGGCGTCATGTCTTAACCAGCTCCTGTCCGGGGCGCATAAGGTGAAAGACAACCACTAGCGCGGTCACGCCGAACGACACCGCCATGACCCACGGCACCCAAAAAACAGGTAGCTCGATCGTGCTGGTCACCTCGCTGTTCCGCAGGAAGCGGTTGCCATACCCGACGCACTCGTAGGCGGCAAACAGAAAGACCGCGATCATGATTAGCCGCATTAGCGAATCCACGGCGATGCGGCCGGCCCGGTTCAGCTTTTGAAAGAAGTACTCGATCGCCACATGACCCTTCACCGCCGTCGTCAACGGCAGCGAGCAGGCGATGGTGAGCGCCCCGGCAACGCGCACGATATCATACGCACCCTTCACGGGATAGCCGGTCGTCCGCAACACCACATCTCCGCAAATGATGAGAATCATCGCGGCCAAAGCAGCGCCGGAAATAAAGGTCATCCCCCAGACCAGCCCCGCGATCGATCGCCAGAAAGGGCCCAGCGGCGTCTTGACAGGCGCGTACATAAGCCTCACTTGCCCTGCGTTGCACGCGCTTCAGCAACCGCTGCCTGAAGCTCTTTGAGGAACGCCTCGCCGGGCAGATTCTTTTGCCCCGCACGCGCGGCATAGTCCTGCAACAGCGGAGCCACCTTCTCGATCCACAGGGCCTGCTCGCCGGCCGCCAAGGGGATAACCGTGCGCTTCAGCTCGGCGATGTACGCGAGTCCGGCGGCATCCGCGTCGTTCCAAGCCTGGCCGTGCTTGACGACCCACTCGGCACTCACCGTTTCAAGGGTCTTCTGGACGTCGGCGGGCAGCTGCGCCCACTTCTCCTTGTTCATCGCCACAAAGAACGCGGTGGTGTATCCGATGCACGTGGAGTCGGTCACGCTGGTGATGACCTCGCCCTGCTTCCAGCCCTTGAGCGTCTCAGCCGGGCAAAAGGTAGCGTCAACCACGCCTTTTTGAAGCGCTTCATAGGTTTCACCTTGCGGCATGGCGACCGGCGAGCCGCCGAGGCACTCAACCACTTTCGAGCAAAATCCCGTGGCGCGGATCTTGAGGCCCTTCAGGTCAGCCAACGTCGCCACCGGCTTTTTCGTGGCCAGCACCCCCGGTCCGTGCGCATGCACGTAGAAGAGCTTCACGTCCTGCGTCTCAGCCGGCTGATACTTCGCGGCCAACGCATTCACGATCCGCGTCGCGGCGACCCCATCGGGATAGCCGACGGGAAGATCCAATCCTTCCAGCAGCGGGAACCGTCCGCGGGTGTAGGCGAAAGCGCTCATGCCGATATCGGACACGCCATCAACCACGCCCTGATAGCACTGGTCGGCCTTGGTCAGCGAACCGCCAGAGAACACCGTAATCTGAACCTGGCCCTCCGTGCGTTTTTTGATCTCGTCAGCCCACTCGACGGCTAGCTTTGCCTGCACATGAGTCGGCGGGAAGAAGACGCTGTACGACAGTTTGATTACCGGTTTATTTGGCGCGGTCGCCGTCCCCTGCCCCTGTTGCTTGCCGCAACCGGCACCCGCAACCGCGCAGGCAGCAAAACACAATAAAAGCGAATGCGAAGGATTAATTTTCATGTCGGTAGTTTACTCGCTGCCGCTGCCGCACACAATACGTTAAGGTATAAAAAAAACACTCCTGCAGCACAAGCTGCAGGAGTGCCTTTCTTTAGAAGCACGTCATTACTTCTTAGCAGCAACCTTCTTCGCGGGAGCCGCCTTCTTGGCGGGAGCTGCTGCCTTCTTCGCAGGAGCCGCCTTCTTAGCAGGAGCTGCCTTCTTCGCCGGAGCCGCCTTCTTAGCGGGAGCCGCCTTCTTAGCAGGAGCTGCTTTCTTTGCTGTGGCCATTGCGCTGATCCTTTCTGTTGTAATGAACTTGTTACAAACAATACTCGATGCATCACAAAAACTATGCAGCAAATATTGTTTTAGCGGTAATGTAATCGTTGCTCCGAAAATTGCAAGAACAGTTTTTTAAAAAGGTAAATTTTTTTTAGCGGGAAGAGAATCTAAGGCGACAAACTGACACATTAAAAAACAAAAAAACACCATTAAACACCAATTAAAACACCATTTTTTTCATTTTTAACGAATTTTATCAAGTCCAAGGTGACAAGCAAAAAAAGTTCTCAAGCACCTCGCTTTTGTGTGGCACGTCCAAGAGCGTTCTTGACGAAATTTATTTTTTTACCGACGTTTTTCACGGCACAAATCAGGTCGCTGTGCTAAAGTGAGGCCCATTTATTGACTGCCGTATCGGCTCGAAAAGGAACCTTATGACCATGCCCTCCGCGCTCCGTCTCAGCTTCATGTTTCTCGTGACGGCGGCTGTGTGCTCCACCCCCGCTGCATCCGCTGCGCCATCCATCACGCCGCTCGCTTTCGGTGATGCTGCTAACACCGGGTTCTGCGACACCCGCGCCGATGATCGCCAGGGTGGCTGGACGGATCAAGGCGGCAACGACCTTCGCGTCCTGCCTCCGGGAAAGCTCACACTTTCCAGCGTGCCCTTCACCATTCTCTCCGAAACTTCCGGGCCCGGCAAAACCTGCATCGTTCTAGGCGGGCCCAAGCGTCCCTACCTTCCGATCAAGGCCGTCATCCCTGTTCCTGAAATGAGCGGCGCGTGTCTCTATCTGCTGCACGCCGCGGCCTGGTGTCCGCCGGCCCACGCGAAGAATAACATGACCGGCGTCCTGACCGTCGACTACGCGGACGGCACGTCGTCTGAAATCCATGTGCGGTTCGGCCGCGATGTCGGCGACTGGAGCAGCCCCGACAGCTATAAGAACGCGGCACGCGCGTGGAGCGCCTACAACGCCAACACGCAAGTCTCGCTCTTTCTTTCGCGCTTCCCGCTCAAGCACCTGCCGGTCAAGGCCCTCCGCCTTGAGGCCAAGGAGAGCGCCTGGATGATCGTTGCCGCTAGCCTAGGCGACGAGACGCCGCTCGTTCCGCTCAAGGCGAAGCTCACACTCGACACGACCTACCGCGCGCCGACCCTTGACACCCCGCTCGCCAGCGCGGCCGCTTCGGCCGTGCCGAAGAACATCATTCTCGTCATCGGCGACGGCATGGGCCCCGGAGCGCTCAAGCTGACCTCCCTTTATCAGCATCAAGCGGATGGCCGCCTCTACCTGCAGCAACTGCCTGTCGCCGGCTTCTGCACCACGTTCTCGGCCAGTTCGCCCGTCACCGACTCCGCGGCCTCCGCCACCGCCTTCGCCTGCGGTTACAAAACCGACAACGGGACCCTCGGGCTGACTCTCGATAAAAGCCGCGTCACCTCTGTCGCCGAGGCCGCGCACAAGGAGGGTCGCGCCGTCGGCCTCATCACGTCCGACGCGATCACGGGAGCCACGCCCGCCGGCTTCTTTGCGCACGTCAACGCCCGCGGCTCGTATTCCGAGGTCGCCGACTGGGCCTCAGCCAGTGCCTTCGATATTCTCATCGGTAACGCCAACGGCAAGGGCTGGTTTCTCCCGAAGGCAGCCGGCGGCCAGCGAGCCGACACGCGCAACCTGGTGACCGAGATGGCGGCCGCCGGGTACGCCGTTTCCGAAGACCCCGACGCCTTCGCGCAGACGCCCCCGGACAAGCGCGCGCTTGGCTTTATGGCGAAAGGCACGCTGGACTCCGAGACCTGCCTGGCAAAGCTCACCGAGACCGCGCTTGCGCGTCTCGCGAAAAACGACAAGGGCTTTTTTCTGATGACCGAATGTGCCATCACCGACGCGGGCGGCCACGGCAACAAGCCCGAACTGACCGTGCGGGGCACAATCCAGGTGGACTGGACGGTCAAGGCGGCTGTCGACTTCGCGCGCCGGCAGGACGACACGCTCGTGCTGGTCACCGCTGACCATGAGACGGGCGGCATAACCTGCGGGATCACCAACAACCCCCCGGGAAAGCTCATGATAAACTACGCCACCACGAGCCATACGGGCGTCCCTGTCAGGCTTTACGCCTATGGCCCCGGCTCGGACCTTTTCAAAGGAACCATCGACAACACCGACATCGCCAAGAATATCGCCAAGCTGTGGCGGCTAACCCTTCCGGAACCGGCAAAAAGCGCTCCGAAGTGAAACGGGGACAGGATGTTTCCCCGCGCCAAGCCCGCATCTGAGAAGGGCCAAAACGCAAAAGGACTCCCTGTTTTTGCGGGTTGCAGCGCATCCAACGCTTAACTCCTAGCCTCCCTTTCGGCCTTTGGTGCGATTCAGTTTCAACGCTGCTGAATCGCACCCGTATGCCCTTGCCTTCTACAGGGAGCCGTGCCATCATATCACCCTATTAAACGCGGTTTACTGTTGTAGCCGCTTTGTCATAATCAGCGAATGGAGGTTCATCCCATGAAGAAGTTGCTTGTTCTCGGTGCCATCTGCGCCAGTTCCGTTATCATGACCGGCTGCGGCATCATCCCAATGAAAGGCGTTTCAATGGCTGCGATCACGTTGGATCATATCGCCTCGGACCCGATCGTGGACAACAGTGTCCGCCCGATTAAGCACGGCGAGTCCAAATGCACAGGCATTGTGCTCTTCAACACCGGCGACGCGTCGATCGGTACGGCGATGAAGAACGGCGGCATCACCAAGGTGCACCATGTGGACTATTCGGTGAAGAATATTCTCTTCCTCTATAACGAGACCACCACCATCGTTTACGGCGAATAAAAAGACGCGTTTTTTGCACACAAACAGAAGGCCGGGCGTTGCCGCCCGGCCTTGTTGGTTTAAGGTTTTTTATGAACACCCGCGCTCTAAAAAGGCTCATCTTCGGCTACGCGCTCTGCGTGTCGGCAACGACGCTTTGCGCCCGTGCGCCGGCGTGGACCAAACAGGACAACAGTCATACCCTGACGTATGCGCAGGGCTCGTTTACATGTGATAACCGGGGGCACCTTTTTCTGCGTCCGAACGGACAGCCGGCGCTGGAGATCGGACTTTTTCTCTGGCATGACGCCTGGGTCTATGAGACGTTGGAGGCGGGTAAGGTCGAATCGGCTTTGGTTCAACCCGACGGTTCGCTGTCTCTGCAAGGCCTGTGGGGCGCGCGCGCCGGCGCTGCGTCGTTGCGCTATACCCTGAGTCTCACGCCTGAGACGGAGCGCGTCACCGCACGGTTGGAAGTCAAGAAAACGGGCGAGGCGAAGCTGAACGACGGGATCTGGGCCTCGATGCGGACCGCAATTACCACAAACGATGCGCGGCAGGTCTACCTTCGTCCGAGCGGGTGTGTGCCCGTCGGCAAGGGCATCGAGGGGATCTTCACCCAAACTTTCATCGGAACGGAGAACGGCCCCGCACTTTATTTCAACGGCGAAGGCGTGTGCCACTTGCGCTCGCGCACGGGCGGCAACAGCCACGCCTTTGAGGTCAAGTTCGCCAAGAAGCGCGATTTTGCGCTCGGCGAGAAGATGACGGTGGCGATGACGTTCGGCTTTACGGCCATGCCGAAGATCCTGCGACCCGCCGTGATCGGCAACGCGCCGCTCGCGCTGTCTGCGCAGGCTCCCGCAAAGGTCGAGCTTTACGGCAAATGCGAGCTAGACGTGACGCTGAAGGGAACGTGGCGTAACCCGTATGATTCCGACGACGTCGCGCTCGATGCGGAAGTCACGACCGCGTCCGGAAGAACCTATACGCAGCCCGGGTTCTTCATGGTGCCGCACCGGAGCGAGCAGGAGGGTGTCGAGGAGCTGATGCTGCCAGAGGGCGAGGGACAATGGAAGGTTCGCCTCGCTGCGACCGAAATCGGACCGTTACGTGTCCGCCTCATCGCGCACGACCGCAATGGCAAAGTGGTCTTCGAGCTCCCTCAGCCCGTACAGGTGATCCCCGGCAATCGCCCCAAAGGGTTTGTTCGCGTGAGCAAGGCGGACGCGCATTATCTCGCGCATGACAGTGGCGAGGGCTTCTTGCCAGTCGGACACAACGTGCCGATTTACCAGAGCAGCAACGATATGTCGGTGAAGGATATTCTGGAGAAGATGGCTGCGAACGGCGAGAACTGGAACCGCTGGTGGATGTCTAAGAGCGGACTCGGGCTCGAATGGGAGCCCACGCTGGGCTGGTACCGTCAGGCGCAGGCGGCGACGCTCGACCGGCTGCTGGAGGATGCCGGGCGAATCGGCATGTATTACCTGCTCTGTATGGATACGCATCAGGATTTCCGCGAGGACGGCTGGAAGGCCAACCCGTTCAACGTCTCGCAAGGCGGGCCGTGCAAGACCGCGGGCGAGTGGTTCACGAACGAGACCGCACGGGCGCTCTACCGCAAGCGTTTGCGCTACACGGTCGCGCGCTGGGGCTTTAGTCCGCACGTGCTGTGCTGGGAGTTCGGCAACGAGTTTGAAGGGTGGGCGGATGCAAAGCCGGAAACGATCATCGCGTGGCACCGTGAAATGGCACCGGTGTTGGCGGCGCTCGACC